>SUUR01000007.1 GCA_015062435.1 Alphaproteobacteria bacterium
CAATTTTTTTCATAATTTCTTGCATATCAACCTCATGCTTCATAGTTTTTATATTTCATAACTATAAACTTTAAATATTAAAATGTCAATATATAGTTTATACTTTGTATATTTCAAAACTATGAACATAAAGTGGTATTCTTATTTTTCTCTTCAAATAAAGCCTAACATTCCGAATTTTCGGCCAGAAACTTGCTAATTATGCTCGACCATAACAAAGAACCGCCCTTGTGGCGGTTTTTTGTTATGGTTTGAAATAAAGACCGCTCGAACCAGTGAGGCGCTGATTTGACTACCAGTGAAAGGCAGACGGGAGTTTATGGCAATAATCGACCTGATATTGTAGTAGATAATGTAATAATCAATGGAGATTGGGGAGATTTTGACAATTACAAACAAAAATTTGAAACCGATGAGGATTTTATCTTAATAAAGATGAAAGGATTGTTTGTTTTTCTATATGATAACGACACAAGAAGCTGTTTATCTGAGTTTTGTATGCTCCATAAACAGCTTCTTTGTGCTTTATAAAAAACTTACAAATTATTATAACTGTTTACAGTAGATTACGGTGTTTATGCTTACTATTTGCTCACCGGTAAAATCAAAGAGTGAAAAACACAAAATGCTCAGATACAACAAAACCCTAGATTTCTCTAGGGTTTGAAATGGTGCTCGGGGACGGGATCGAACCGCCGACACGAGGATTTTCAGTCCTCTGCTCTACCAACTGAGCTACCCGAGCATCAATCACGAAAAGTCTTATAACGTATATTTTTTTAGTTGTCCAGTAAAATTTACACTATGGATAACTTTTTTGCAAATAATGATAAAAGATACAACAAAAGCGTTTCCTTATCTATGGAAACGCTTTTTATCTTGGCTAGCCTCTACAAACCCAATAACATTTTTTTCAATGTAGGGTTGGCGGCTATTAACGCCTCTAATTTATCTGATAGCTGAGCCCCAACTAATTGGTTTTGGATAATTGTATCCGCCAATTTTGCGTGCTGGGGACTGTAACCAACCTGTGATAGGTGGTGGAATACAGCATTATCAGATATTTTTTTACCCTCACTAGCCAATATTTTATACTGGTGAAGGTTTAGCTCTTTTTCTGCTTCCACACAAAGTTCTGTGCTTTTGCAGAATTCACGCCACACTTGTGAAGCTTGTGCGTCTTTTGTGGCTTTTACAACTTGTGTTTGTTCAAACACAATCAGTGCTTTTTTTACACAAGGCTGTAAAGAGCTGTTTTTCTTTGAGAACAGGGAGGCCACCAACTTTGGAGATAGCCCTTTTGTTCTCACCTGTTTCAAAAATATATCTCGGACATTAAAGTCCTGTGATTTCAAAAGCAAAATAGCTTTTTCATCACTGAGAGTGTACTTCGCAATATGTCTTTCTATTGCTACATATTTTCTTGAGTGTACCAACCACTCAAACTGACTGGTAGTCAATTTTTTTGTACATAATATGTCGCAATATGTTCTCATATCCCAAAGCATGTCAAATGCTTCAGGAGAGAGTGTGTCTAAGTCAACCTCATCAGGGTACTCCTTAAAGAGTTTGACCTCTTTTTTAGGAGATCTGATGAGCCACTCCTCTTGCAGTTCCAAAGCAATCTTTTTCTTGCTTATCCAAGGTAAGATGTAGAACACAATTTTCAAATTTATAAATTTGAAAATTTGGAAAATGATTGTTGATGGCAACCATTTTGGAGTGTCGTAGTCTTTTAGTAATGACCCGAAAAACCTCGGCCAGATCAATGCCAAGATAAACCACATCACTGGGTTTAGTAGCAACACTACTAAAATGATTGTTGCCACCTCTTTTAGAGCCGCCAATATAAAGGCTCCAATTGCATAAAGGCAAAATAGAGCATTTTCTCCTAGTTTTGCCCAAAAACTTTTTCTTCCCATAATAAAAATTTTTTTAATGGGTTCGCCTCAAAGGTTATAATTGAAGCCTAAATCATAATTTGTCCGATAACCTACCGTAATTTACACAGTCGAACAAAGGACTCTTTCAGATTCTATTTTTAAGTTTTTTGCAATCTTTTCTAAAGAGCACGTTATAAACACTCGTTAGCCATAAATTGTTTTTTACCTAATAAATACATAATCCTTAAATATCCGATAACAAACATAACATAAAACTAATATTGTTGCAAGACAAAATTTTTGTCAAAAAAATAATTTAAATTTTTTGATGCAAAATAAAAAAAACTAAATTATGATTTTAAACCTAAAAGTAATAATTATTTGAAAAGGAGAACCATAATGAACAAATTGCTCTCTACCTCTGTCTTAGGCTTGGTTGCCGGATTTTCTTTTAGTGCGATGGCTGCATTTCACGGTCCGGAAAGTGGAGTAACCACAGTTGCAGAAGCCCTCAAAATGAGAGATGATTCCCCTGTTGTACTTACCGGTCAAATTGAAAAAAGCTTAGGTAACGAAAAGTACCAGTTTAAAGATGCAACCGGTACCGTTATAATTGATATTGATAATGAAGACTGGAGAGGAGTAGATGTTACTCCTGCGGATACTATAACGATTCGTGGTGAAGTTGATAAAGAAATGTTTACTACCGAGATTGATGTTGATTCGGTTGAACTGAAAAATTAGAACTAAAAAATAATTTAATAATAATTTTGGGGTTGTTGATGCTAGTTAAGTACAGCAACCCCAAAACTTAAATAAGTGGCAAAAATCAGCCATAACATATATGGAATTTGTAGAGTTGCAGCAACTTTACTTATAAAAGAAAATCTGATTATCATACCGATAACCATTGCAGTTAACAACAATGCTAACCATGCTCCAACCCAATAATATCCTAATCCAAAAAATATCGGGCTCCATAGGTAATTTAAAGCTAGCTGAATAGAGTAGGGTCGTAAAAAGTAGTTGGGATTATTTTTATTTTTAACCGCTTTAGTATAAACCATCCATGAGCTGATGCCCATAAGCAGATATAAAATTGTCCACACAATTGGGAAGACCATTCCTGGCGGACTAAAATCAGGTTGAACAATAGATTTATAGTGTACGGCAATATCTCCGGAGACAAAACCGGAAATTTTACCGCCGATTAACGGTAATGCTACAAATAGCAAAAATATTACAGATTTTTTCATCTTACTTCTCCTTCTGCATAAATATAATCACTAAAAATCACAAAAAAAGAGAAAAACGCAAAACAAAACTCCGCATCTCATTTAAGAAAATGCGGAGCTTTGCCTTGTGTGAAAAATTTTTAGAAATCGTATTGGAAGCCTAAGCCGAACATATTACTATATGCTCTGTACTTGGTATCATAATCTCCGTTTACACTATCTCTGATATGAGATTTTTTCATAAACAAATGAGCATACCCCAAATCAAACTGCATATTATCATAACGATAACTAAGTCCGGCAGAAGCCCAAATTCTATCAGAATCAGGGATTCTATGAGTCCGATGCTGATTATCCGGAGTTGGTGACTGATCCCATGCCGTACCTAAACGTAAAGTCCAGTTGTTATTAAGATAATATTCCATACCGGCAGAAATTGTCCAAGTATCTTCCCAAGAATAATCAACCGGTTTTAATCTCAAAGTATTTGTAAAACTTGACGTCATATCAAAATCTTTGAAAGAATCACCCCAGCGTGTGAAACGAGCTGAAGCTGTAAATGCCACTTTTTCAAAAGGTTTATGATATGCTGATAATAAAACGGTTTCCGGTAAATCAGGAGATGCTTTTCCGTCAGGATATATTCCTCCTAACATTCCAAGCATTGGAACCATAGATACATATGTCGGATCAAAATTAACCGTATGATCTCCTTTAACTCTTTGTACTGATTTTGGTTTATAAGATAAACCTAGACGAGTATTCTCGTTATGCTCATACATAACACCTAAAATTCCGGTATATGTCCATCCGTCTAATTCAAATTTACTGTTTCCGATAGTTGTATTCAGAGCCGGATGAAAAGATGCTCCATTAATATTATTTGTCATTTTGCCATAGATATAGCGGGCCACAAAGCTGGCACCGAAAGACCACTTAGAATTTAACTTATATGCTGCAGAAACATTATAATCAATTACCTCTAAAATTGATTTTTTAGCTTTATCGGCAATAAAACTGCTATTTTTATATTTTGTAGCCAAACCATAAGGAGCATAAACACCGGCACCGACAAACCATTTATCATTAACTTGATACTGTCCATACACAGATGGCAACGGCACCCCAAAATCCATTTCTGTTTGTTTGCCCTGTTTATCATTTTGCCCTTTCATTTCTGATGCAACTTCAGCAACCGTAAAACTCAATTGCGCACCTGATTTCTTTAAGGTCATTCCGGCAGGGTTATAAGCAATCGCCGAATAATCATCACCAACCACACCGGCACCGGCAAAAGAACGTCCCAAATTAGTAATAGAATATTCATTAAGTTGATAACCCGAAGCGTTGGCAGATACACTCCAAACACAAGTTGCACATAAAGCAGTTGTTGCTAAAAGTTTTTTCATTTTATATACATCCCTAGTTATTAAGTTTAAATTTATTGTTGATTAATTGGTAAAACTTTTGCTATAAAATGTAAAGTAAGCACTTGAAAGTGCTATAGTTTCTCGAAAGATACTATTGATAGAAACAATCACTTAGGAGAGAGCCTTATGATTGATGATGTGCAAAAATACATGACCGAAATTACCGCAAAAATTTTAGGGGATCGATGGAAATTGCAGATTCTCCAAAATCTTATGGATGGCACTAAACGTTTCGGCGAGTTGAAGAAATCTTTAGGCGACATCACTCAAAAAGTTCTTACTTCTAATTTACGTGCGCTGGAAGAAAAAGGTTTGCTTATCAGAGAAGTTTATGCTCAAATCCCACCTCGTGTAGAATATACCTTAACTGCAGTTGGTTATAGCTTAAGACCGGTTTTAGAATCTTTAATGGCTTGGGGAGCGGAATATAGAGAGAATATGTTACTCGGGATAGAAAATCTATCTTAGTGATTATTTTTTAGGGCTGAAATTACCCGCTCTTTTTTATATTTCTAGTTTTTGATTAAAGAGGCTCCGTGTTTTTCCATTTCTTGACATGCACAATGCTTTAACTTAATCATTAATGCCCAATAGTGAACGAAAAAAGGGCTTGCGATGCAAGCCCTCGAGTTACTCTCTTATCTGTCCTGACTTGGCATTTTGGCTTCTTCAACCATTTTTGCAATAAAGTCATCTAAAGCTATAACTTCTTGCTTATCAGAACCCAGACGACGTAAAGTTACTGTACGATTTTCTCTTTCTTTTGCACCGACTACGGCGATTACCGGAATTTTTGCAACAGAATGTTCACGAACTTTATAATTAATTTTTTCGTTTCTTAAATCTGTTTTTGCGTATATGCCGGATTTACGAAGCAAAGAAGCAACTTCTTCGGCATAATCATCAAATTCACTCACAATCGGAGCAACCACAACTTGTTCCGGAGACAACCATAAAGGTAATTTACCTGCATGGTGCTCAATCAATATTCCCAAGAAACGTTCGATTGATCCGAACAAAGCTCGGTGCAACATCACCGGTTGATGTTTTTCACCATCTTCACCGATATAGCTGATATCAAAACGTTGAGGCAAGTTCATATCTACTTGGATTGTACCGCACTGCCACTCACGTCCGATAGCATCTTTTAGAATAAATTCCAATTTAGGTCCATAAAATGCACCTTCACCTTCATTGATTTCAAATTCGTATCCATGATTAGTTAATGCGTTTGCCAAAGATTTTTCACACAAATCCCAAATCTCATCTGAACCGATTCTTTTTTCCGGACGAGTTGATAAATAAATTTTCACACTATCAAAGCCAAAATCTTTATAAATATCAAATATCAACTTTAATGTGGTGATACATTCTTCTTCCATTTGTTCAGGTGTGCAAAAGATATGAGCATCATCTTGAGTAAACTCACGTACACGCATTAACCCCATCAAAGAGCCAGAAGCTTCATAGCGGTTTACTTTGCCAAACTCAGCCATTCTTAATGGCAAATCTCTGTATGAACGAATTCCTTGCTTATAAACCAATAATCCGCCGGGACAGTTCATTGGTTTTATACAGAACCATTTTTCATCTTCTGTTTGACCGGAATAATTATGTGCTCCATATTTTTCCCAGTGTCCTGATGTTTCCCACAAACATCTATCCATAACTCTTGGGGTGTTTATTTCTATATATCCGTTGTTTTCTTGACGTTTGCGCATATATTCAATTAACTTACGATAAATTTTATATCCTTTATCATGCCAGAAAACTGCACCAGGTGCATATTCCGGTTCAAAATGAAACAAATCCATTTCTCTGCCGAGTTTTCGATGATCTCTTTTGGCCGCTTCTTCTAACATTTGCAAATATGCATCTAAATCTTTTTTGTTTGTCCAAGCCGTAGCGTAGATTCTTTGCAACATTTCTTTAGTAGAATCACCACGCCAATAAGCACCGGCCACTTTCATTAATTTAAAAGCATCACCAACTTTTCCGGTTGATGGCACGTGAGGGCCACGACACAAATCGGTGAAGTTTCCTTGAGTATACAAAGAAATTGTTTCAGTTTCCGGCAAATCTTCAATAATTTCAGCCTTATAGTTTTCACCCATATCTTTAAAAAATTTGATAGCTTCATTTCTGGGCAAAACCTTACGAGTAACTTTTTCATCACGCTTAACAATCTCATGCATTTTTTCTTCGATTTTAGCAAAATCTTCAGTTGTGAAAGGTTCTTTGCGTGCAAAATCATAATAAAATCCGTTATCAATGGCCGGCCCGATAGTAACTTGAACGTTTGGCCACAATTCTTTAACAGCTTCAGCCATAATATGAGAGCAAGAGTGACGGATAATATGTAACCCTTCTGCATCTTTACCGGTGATAATTGTTACGGTTGCGTCGGTAGTGATGGGAGTAGTTAAATCTTGTAGAGTACCGTTAACTTTAACAGCAATAGCGGCTTTAGCTAAGCCGGAACTGATTTTATCAGCGATGTCTGAACCGCAAACACCACTTTCCATATCCATTACACTGCCATCAGGCAATTTAATCGCAACCATATTAAAATTCCTTTTTATTTATTATAATTTACCTCATCTTCCGCTAATTCACGGTAGATTTGGATAGTTTTATCACACATAATTTGTTTTGTGAAGTTTTCTTTTGCATTTTTTTGAGCTTCTGTCGCAATTTTTTTCTTTTCCTCATCACTTAGTTTCAAAGCCCAATCAAGAGCCTTAGCCAGAGATTCGGCATTTCCGCTCTCAAATAGTTTGCCGGTAACTCCGTCTTTGATGGTATCTAACGATCCGCCGATATTAGATGCTACAACAATTTTTCCCATAGCTTGCCCTTCAACGGAGATTCTTCCGAAAGCTTCTGGTTCGATAGCGGTAGAGAGCACAATGGTAGAGGCCTGCATTAAAGCCTGAGGGTCAAGCACTTTTCCATAAAAACCGATTCTGTTTTTAAGGCGATATTTTTGTGCCAGTTCTTTAATCTCCTCAACATAGTTAAGCCGTCCTTGGTCGTCTCCGGCAATAACACAATAATAATTTTTATTTTTCATTTTAGAAAGGGCTTCTACTAAAAGGTGCTGACCTTTCCAACGTGTAATTCTACCGATTAAGGTTAATACCGGTTTTTCTTCAGGCAAATTATATTCATTAGAAGCTTTTATAATTCTTTCCTGAGAAACCAGTTCCGGATTAAATTTTTCAATATCCACACATCTGTGAACCAAACGTAATTTATTTTCATCAACTTTATAATTTTTCAAAACGTGATTTTTGATATGATTAGATATAACAATCACTCTTTCACCCAGTGTCATTATTTTATTATAAAATTTTTTGATACCGCAAGGACCTAAACCGTATGTACCATGAAATGTTGTCATATAGTGCACACCGGCTTTTTGGGCTGCCCAATAAGCACTCCAAGCCGGAGCTCTAGAACGAGCATGAACAATATTAATGCCGTTTTCTTTGATAAATTTTGCCAATTCATTTGCATTTTTGCGCATTTTAAAAATATTTTTTGTTTTGAGAGGCAGCGTCAAATGCTTAACTTTCATTTTGCTTAATTCTTTAGTTAAGCGTCCACCTTGAGAAGCTACAAAATTTTTAATTCCTTGTTTTTGGAGTTCCGAAGCAATTTCAATGGTTCCCAATTCCACTCCGCCCATTTCCAATTCAGGTAACACTTGTAGAACAACAGGTTCGGCTATTTTTGTTTTTGGCATTTTCTTTGTCCTTTTAAATATCTAAAAAAACCAAGATAAGACTATCACATCTTTTTTTATCCTCCAAGCAAAAATAAGCAAGCATAAACAAGATTAGTAATATTGAATTACCCTCATGCTTTATTATTTAAATTTTGAAATGCTAAATTAGGAGGAAAAGATGCAGGCTTTTATCAAAAATAAGAAAAATTCTATATTGGGAATTATTTTTGCGGCGACGATTACAGGCATAAGTTTATTTTTTTTATCTGCCAGCCGATTAAATGCAACAACATCGGTTTCTGATATAAGTCTGAATGTTATTCCTCTGCAATCTAAATCTTCAGATATAACAACCTCTCATATCGGTTATGTAACCCCGATCAAATCGGTCAGCCTGATACCTAATGTTAGCGGTTATATTCAAGATATTTTTGTAAGCGGAGGCCAGCATGTTAGATATGGAGATAATTTATTACTGATTGATCAACGTCAATATAAAGCCTCTCTTGATGCCGCTCAAGCCGATGTAACTAAGGCTCAGGCTGATTTGAACAATGCCGATATTTACTATCGCCGTATTCGTAAAGCCGGTTCAAAAGCCGTGTCTCAAACAGATCTTGATAATGCCAAAGCTCAATATCTTAGTGCGTTAGGAGTGTTGGAAGCTGCAAAAGCCAATAGAGATAAGGCACAAGTAATGTACGATTATACAGTGTTGCAAGCTTCAATAGACGGTACTGTCGGAAATGTTGATTTAACGGTAGGTAATTATGTATCTCCTGCATCATCACCTTTGTTGAGTATTATTCAAACAGATCCGATTCGAGTAGTATTTTCTTTACCGAATAAAGACTATCTGGAAATTAAAAATCGTAATCGAGGACAAGATTTTCTTAATGATCAAACGATAACCTTAAAACTTGCTAATGGTAAGGTTTATCCGTTGTCGGGAAAGTTTATGTATACGGATAATGCTATTGATAAGTCTACGGGGTCAATATCTATTTATGCTGATTTTTCCAATCCTGACAATGAATTGGTGTCTGGAGCTTATGTTGATGTATTATTGAAACGCCATATAAAAGACGGTATTTGGGTTAAACAAAATCACGTATATCTTACCCCACAGGGAGCATACATTTACATAGTTAAGAACAATAAACTCACCAAGCAATCAGTCAATATTATTAGCGAATCAGCTGGAGAATATTTATTAAGCAACACATTTGATGATGAAACATATTTAGTTTTGGATAAAGTCAATGATTCGATGCTTACTAAGAATGTTAAAATAAAAATCAGTTCGGCGGAGGATAAATAATGTTTTCACAATATTTTATAGACAAGCCAAGATTTGCCGGAGTGATTTCAATCATTATGATATTATTGGGATTGTTGGCAATTGTTGTATTACCGGTATCACAATATCCGCAAATAACACCTCCGCAAATTGTTGTAAAGACAACATATCCTGGAGCTAATGCGCAAGTTTTGGTAGATACGGTGGCGATTCCTATTGAAAATCAAATTAATGGTGTGGAAGATATGCTTTATATGTCATCAACCTCAGATGACAATGGTTCTTACAATTTAACCATAACCTTTGATGTTGGTACAGATCCGGATATTGCTCAGGTAAAAGTTCAAAATCGTTTACAACAAGTCACATCACAACTACCGGATATTGTAAATAAAGAAGGTTTGGAAGTAAGTACCCAAACTTCCAATATTTTGGGGATGTTGGTTTTGCGTTCTCCGAATAATACTTACAATGATTTATATTTAAGTAATTTTGCCTATACCAATATTCAAAATCCGCTGAGCAGAATAAACGGAATTGGAGATGTTTCTATTTATGGCCCGCAGTATTCAATGCGCATTTGGCTTAATCCTGAAAAACTATCATCTCTTGGTCTAGATAGTAATGATGTCATTAATGCTATATCCACACAAAATGTTCAATCAGGAATAGGTACTATCGGGAGTGCTCCCAGTGCGGACAATACTTCGGTTGTATTATCTTTGACCGCTAAGGGGTTATTGGACAATGTAGATGATTTTAAAAATATCATTGTAACAACTTCACCTGATGGAGGCACAATAAGAATCAAAGATATTGCCAGAGTAGAGTTGGGAGCAGATACTTATCAGATGAATGCACGTTATAATAATTCACCGTCTGTTATTATAGGATTGAGTCAAACCCCAAATTCCAACTCTTTAAAAACGATGGAAGCCGTAAAAAAAGAAATTGAAAATTTAAGCAAAACATTTCCCGCAGACATGGAATTTAAAGTTGCATACGATTCCACAGATTTTGTAAGAGCTTCAATAGAGAGTATTATCGAAACATTAATTATAACATTTTCTTTGGTTATACTTGTGACATATGTATTTTTGCAAAAAGTACGCACTACTTTAATCCCCTTAATCACCATACCGGTATCACTGATTGCCACTTTTGCGGTAATTTATTTATTGGGTTTTGATATAAATATTTTAACTTTATTTGCCATGATTTTAGCAATCGGTTTAGTTGTAGATGATGCTATAATCGTGGTTGAGCGAGTTGAGTATTTAATGGCGTATGAAAAATTAGATGCGGTAGAAGCATCTAAGAAAGCCATGCATCAAATTGCCAGCGCCATAATTGCAACAACATTTGTGTTGTTATCTATTTTTATACCTGTTGGTTTAATGGCAGGCATTACCGGTAAAATATATCAACAATTTGCGGTTACTATTGCAACGGCAGTAGTTTTTTCTGCTTTTAATGCCTTAACATTATCGCCGGCTTTATGTGCAGTGTTTTTAAGCAAAGATACAAACGTAAAATCTCATGTTATTTTCCAAAAATTTGATAATATGATAGACTATTTTAAGAATAAATATCTTAAAGTTGTCGGTTGGTTTTCAACCAATCTCAAAATTACAACCATAGTTATTTTACTGACAATCATGCTAGTATTTATAGGATTTAAATTAACAGCAACATCATTTTTACCGGAAGAAGATCAGGGGATAATATTTGCCAATATTCAGTTGCCGGATACGGCCACCATAAACCAAACAAACAATGTGTTGGAAGAAGTTGGTAAAAATGTATTAAAAATGGAAGGTGTTAAATATTTTATTTCGGTAGCCGGATATTCCATGCTTGGCGGTGGTGGAGAAAACGTTGCTTTAGGAGTAGTAGGTCTTGCCCCTTGGTCAGAACGCAAATCACAAAATTTGTCATCAGCTTCAATAATTCAGCATCTGACACAAGAATATAAGACATCAGCAAACGCAGAAATAAACTTTTTTGCTCCACCGGCAATACCTGGCATCGGTCAGAGTGATGGTTTATCAATGGAGCTGCTGGCAACAGACGGATCAACCACGCCTTCACAATTATTCACCGAACTTGAAAAGTTTTTACAAGAATTAAACAAATCTTCAGATTTATCTTATGCATTCAGTACTTTTACTGCCGATACACCGCATATTTATCTTGATATAGATAGAACCAAGTTAGAGAGTTATAAGATTCCGGTTTCAAACTTATTTTCTACACTTTCTAATAACTTGGGTTCAAGATATGTTAATAATATAACACTAAGCGGACAAGTAAATAAGGTTATTGTTCAAGCAGATTTTCCTTATCGAAGAAATATAGAAGATGTTCAAAATTTATATGTTAAGACATTAGATAATCAATTGATTCAAGCTAAGAGTTTTGCAGATATAAAAGTAACCCTTTCACCCAAAACTGTTTCACGTTATAATCAGTATACTGCAGCTGCGATTACGGCACAAACATCTCCGGATACCAGTACCGGTACTGCTATCGATTCTATAATTAACATCAAGAAACAAACACTTCCTGAAACTTATGAAGTGTCATGGACTGGTCTGAGTTTACAAGAAGTTGAAGCATCAGGAGTTGCAAGCTTCTTGATTGCATTGGCTTTGGTATTTTGTTATCTGTTTTTGGTCGCATTATATGAAAGTTGGATGCTTGCTTTTGCTGTAATGTTTTCTACGGTTTTTGCGATATTAGGAGCGCTGGTCGGTTTGCATCTTATGAGCCAATCTTTAAGTATCTATGCACAATTGGGATTAATAATGTTAATAGGTTTGGCAGCCAAAAACGCAATTTTGATTGTGGAATTCACCAAGTCATATAGAGAACAAGGTGACAGTATTTTAGAAGCCTCAAAAAAAGGAGCAGGAGAAAGGTTCAGAGCCGTATTGATGACTGCACTTACATTTATTTTGGGTGTGTTCCCAATGATAATTGCTACCGGAGCCGGTGCCTCAAGTCAAAAAGCTATCGGTACATCTGTTTTTTACGGAATGATTGCTGCCACATTTATCGGTATAATATTTATTCCTGCTTTGTTTGCGCTATTTGAAACCATCAAAGAATGGAGCTACAACAAAGATAAAGAGGGGGAGGGAGAAGATGAAAATAACTGAATTATGGTTATTAAGTACTGTTGCCGTTATATGTTCTTGTAGTGTTGGTCCTGATTACAGACGTCCGCAATTTTTTCCGGAAGAAGATGTTGCTGATAGCCTTCGAGCAAGTGGCCAAACACAAGAGATCAATAAAGAATGGTACAAGCAATTTCAAGACCCGTTTTTAAATACTCTTATCGCTAGAGGCTTACAAGATAGTCCTTCTATTGAAATTGCTGTTCAAAAACTACGGCAAGCTCGTCACACATTAAGTATTTATGGCGTTAAAAATTTTCCGACAATAGATGGTAGCGGTAGTTATAATTATAATAAAGACAGCATAACTTATGGCACATCTGTATCAACAGAATATTTTCAGACCGGATTTGATGTATCATGGGAATTAGATATATGGGGCGGAGGACGCAGGTTGACTGAAAGCGCATTGGCAATGGTCAGATCAGCATCTGCAAATTTAGATAACGTTCGTATCAGTTTGATAGCGGAAATAGCTAGCAATTATTACCAATTACGTCAATCACAAGAACAGCTTAAAATTGCTAAGCAAAGCCTTAAATTACAGCAAGAAATTGCTTCACTTGTAAAAGAAAAACATAAATTCGGACTTGCGGATAATATTGCATTAAATCAATCTGAATATTTAGTACAAACCACAAAAATGCAAATTCCTGAATTGGAAACAAACATAGAGCAACTGTTAAATAATATATCCGTTCTCACCGGAAAATTACCGGGACAAATAAATAATTTATTGATTAATCCTGAAACCAACCCTGTATCAAACAAGTTTGAATATGATATTAAAGGTTTATATGACTTGCCGTTAGATGTTGTTCGAAACAGACCGGATATCAGAGAAGCAGAAAACAATCTTATTTCTCAAAACGCCAAAATCGGAGAAGCTATATCTCAAATGTTTCCCAACATAAGTATCAGCGGATTTTTGGGTTGGCAAAGCAAACATCTGTCAAACATGTTTAATTCTCAAAAAGATGCATATAGTTATTCTCCGACAATATCACTTCCGTTATTTCATTGGGGAGCGTTAATCAATAATGTGAAATTGCAAAAATCAATAAAAGAAGAACAGTTACAATTGTACAAATCAAGTATTTTAACCGCAATTTCAGAAATACGAACAAGTGTTAGTGATATTATGCAAGAATATAAACATAATCAATCTGCTTACCGAGCACAAATAGCACAACAACAGGTTTCAGAGCTGACATTGATTAAATACAAACAAGGATTACTTGATTTCTCGGAAGTATTGACAGCTGAACAGAATTTGCTTTCAGCTCAAACCAATACCATCAGCAGTAATACGGACATTTATTTAAAACTGATAAGTTTTTACAAAGCTGTCGGAGGAGGATATGCTACCACCAAAAAGGCTCATAATTGTGGTATACATTGATGTTTGTAATTTCCGGTATATGATGGAAACGATGATAATATCCTAAATTTTCCATGCAATCACGATATTCCGCCGGATCAATATCTTGATCATCATGACGAGAATTAACGATTAAAGGTTGCGCACCGGCATAAGGAATATAACTGGCCCAGATTCCTTTATCAGACTTCCAATCGGCACGAGTATCAAGCTTAACCTCTTCAGTATAGAACCAACCGTGAAAATCAGGAATAAACTGAATATCTTTGGCTTCAATCAAACAAGCAGCATGATCTCTTGAAAATTTTTCAACACCGGTATTGGGCCTTTCCCAATGAAACACAACTTGCCCATCTCCTTTAGAAAACAAAGTACAAGAGCAAACAAAGCTACAAAGTAAAAATAATTTCATAAATATTTTCATTATTCCTCACTAAAAATCTAAGTTTGCATAATGTTTAGTTGGTAAAATTCCCCTGATATTATCCTTCAAAATATCCTTAAAAGATGGTCTGGATTTTATTTTAGAATACCAAATTTTGGCATTTCTGAATTCCTCCCATGGAATTCCCCCCAAATAATCGATTACGGATAATTGAGCAGCCGCAGACAAATCAGCTAATGATATTGTATCAGCTCCAAGATATTGTCGTTGTTCCAAAAGCCACTCAATATATTCCAAATGATAATTAAGATTATTCAGTCCGATTTTTATGATTTTTGAATCCGGAGCCATTCCGGCAGCAAAACGTTTATGAACTTTCTCATAAACCAGATTTCTATATACTTCTCGATAAAACTTATTATCAAACCAATCAACAAGACGCCTGATTTCCGCTTTTTGTTCAACAGTACCGAAAATTAAAGATACATCATTTCTGGTTTCTTCCAAATACTCACTGATTGCATAATTTCCGCAAATAACAATACCATCATTCAGGAGTATGGGTAATTCACCGGCGGGATTAAGTTTATAAACATCTTCTGATATTTTCCACGGTTCTTCCTCACGCAATACAAAGAGCATTTTTTTTTCACTCATTTGCAATCTTATTTTGCGAGCAAAAGGAGAAATCGGATGATGAACAAGCAAAACCATTTAACTAACCTTTCAAAATATCTGTCATAATAACAGATTCGCAACAAAGGTCAACTTGTATTATTTAACAGTTTTTTCAAAATCCGGAGGTACGATTCCGATAGCATCTGCTTCAGCTTGATTAACCAAGTCTATAACATTTTTTCTGATTTTTTCTATGTTTTCTGGATTTCTGAGATATTCTGTAAAAATATTATGCAAAGCTTGTCTGTGTCTGGATAATTGTGAGATGCCGATAAACATCGGTATTTGCCACAAAGCTTGTTTGGCAACACTTATTTGTCCTCGCAGACCTAATTTTGAAGCTTCTATCAAGCCAAAATACTGGCTGGCTACAATATAATCAATTTGGTGAGTAAAGAGCTTTTCAAACAGTTCATAAGAGGTGTTAACCTTTTCCACATTAAAAGCTTGCAGTTTTTCTTCAACGAAATCGCTGAAATATTCGCTTGCATGTCGGGCTCCTTTAAGTTTCTGCAAATCGTTTATATTTTTTACATCATTAATTCTCGCCGGTAGCATAAATATTGTAATCGGGTTAGTCAAAACAGCCGGATAAATAAGCTCGATTCCTCCGAAAATTTCTGTTTCATGATATGCACCCAAAAAGATATCTAAGTTTCCTTGTCTTACTGCATTAGTAATTTTTTCTAAGTTCGGATTAGTTTTTTCGGAATCCAAAAGCAGCTTTTTTTCTTTAATTAAATCATTAATCATAGGGCGAAATACTGTATGAAAACTTTTCTTTTTAACATATCCGAAAGGAGGATATTCAGCAAAACCCGTCAATGCCGCATCTGCAAACATAGGTTTTCTGCGATAAACATTTTGAGCAGACGTAAAATTACAAAATATAAATAACTCGCAAAATGTTATCAAACATGTTAAAAGTAATTTTTTTTTCATTTTCTCAATCCTGATTAATAAAATTTACCATTGAGTAACCATAATTGATTATAATCATAAACGAACATTGTTAAAAAAACTTTTATAAGGAAATAGTTTTTATGGATCACTCTCAAAGTTATTCGCAAGTTCAGGTCAGCGGATTAAAGCAGACAGAGCTTGAAAGTCGGGCATTAGTACGCACGGCGGGTGCTCTTAACTATCTCAAGGAGCACTGGGAAGAACAACAGGGTGAGCTAAGTGAGGTATTAGAAAAAAACCGCAAATTATGGGCGATTCTGGCTTCAGCCATGAAAGAAGAAGATTGTCCTCAGCCGCTAGAGATAAAAAGAAACATTCTCAGTTTGGCAGTATTTGTATTCCAGAGAACAGTGGATATTTTGGCAAACCCTGAACCTAAAAAACTTGATGTTTTGATAAACATCAATATGAATTTGGCCAAAGGATTATCTGGTGATGGTGTTGAAAATAAATAAATTTTAAAATTTATTAAAAAAAATGTTGACGTAACGGATTAAATATATTATCTATTGCATCACAACGGGGGTATGGCGGAACTGGTAGACGCGCTAGACTCAAAATCTTGTGGCCTCAGGCCGTGTCAGTTCGAGTCTGACTACCCCTACCAACTAAGGGCTCCTTTAACGGAGCCTTTTTTGTTTTTGGAGTGAAATTGTTTAAGCTGAAAAAAACAGTTGATAACTACTTACAACAAGCCACAGATTTTTATTATAATGAAGATTATGATAAATCACTAAAAGTGGTAGATGATGGTTTACAAAAATATCCGCAAAATTCACAATTGTTATTTCTTCGTGGAAATATTTTTTATTGTTGGCAACAATACGATTCTGCGCTTAAAGCATATCTTCAGGCAAACGAGATAAAATCAGATAATAATTTGCTCATAAACATTGTAGATACTTATATCAGATTGCAAAAATATCCGGAAGCACAATATTATGTTTCAAAAATAGAGGGATATAATAAATATTTCTTATCGGGAAAAATTGCTTATAATCAATTTGATTATTCAGATGCCGAAAAATATTTTGCACAAGCATTAGAGTTCGAAAAAAATGATTGTTGGCTATGGAATATGTTTTCACAAACATTGCAACAAAATAAAAAATATTCTCAGTCATTAGATGCGTGTTTGCAGGCAATAAAAGTTAGTAACGGAGCTGATTCTCAACACCTTAATTTAGCTTATGCTTTATACGAAATATCATTAGAGGTCGGTATTAAAACTGTATTACCATATTTACAAAAATGGCATGATTTATATCCTGATAATCATATTGTGCAACATAGTTGGAACAGTTTTTATCCAAATAAAAAATTTGATAGATCTTTATCTCAATACATTGAAGATGTTTTTGATAATTTTGCGGATTCTTTTGAAGAAGTTTTATCTGAGTTATCATATCAGGCTCCATTGTTGATAACTCAAAAAATAAAACAAATTTTTGCCAAAGATTTATTATCCGAAAAACGGATTCTTGATTTAGGATGTGGCACCGGATTATGTGCTGAAAATATAAAAAAAAACATGCCTGAATCACACTTTTATGGGGTTGATTTATCATCAAAAATGTTGGAAATTGCATCTCGCAAAAAAATTTATAAAAAACTGATAAAATCGGATATCGAAACTTATCTTCTGCGAATAAACAAAAAATATGATATAATTGTTGCATCAGACGTATTCACCTATTTTGGAAATCTGGAAAATATACTGTCATTATGTGCAAAAAATATCTACAAAAACGGAGCAATTTTTTTCACGATAAGTACAGATAAAACAGATAATGATTTTATGTGGAAACAACACCTTTCTGGGCGCTTTTTACATAGTCAAAAATATGTCAGAGAATGTATAAAAAAAAGCGGATTCTGTAATGCTGATTTTGCAGATTCCATATTGCGTTCTGAAGGCGGAAAAAATGTTGAAGGATATATAGTTTTTGCAACTAAAAAATAACAAAAAAAACTCCGTTTGAAACGGAGTTTTTTTTCTCAATTTTCACTCAAAAAAAACTATTTTTTAGAAGATTTTTTTGCAGTGGTAGATTTTGTAGAAGCAGAGGATTTCTTAGAGCAAGAAGACTTTTTGCTGGAAGAAGAACTGCTTTTTTTGCTACAAGAAGACAAGCTGTTGATTTGCTCTACTGCCATAGACCAAAAATACTCATCTTGACCTTGAGGGCAACCGGCATTTTGCCAGATAAAATAAGCTGCTTCTTGAATAGCTTTTTCATTATTTTTAATCATAATCACTAACTCCAAATAAAAGTTCGGTAAACAACACTAATATACAATCAAAAATTAATACGTCAACACCTAATCAAAAAAAATGTAATTTTATTAAATATTTTTTATCAGAAGAATCAAAATACTTGCATTTAAATACATTAGAATTTATAGAATAAATATTCAGATGTTTTTTTGCAAAAAAACACTGCTAATTATGTTGTTAATTTTAAGGAATTTCAGATGGAAAACTTATTATCAAAAGAAGAGCTTGAAGCTGTAATTAATGGTGATCATGGTAATGTTTTTGCAGTACTTGGTATCCATAAAAATAAAGGTAGTAAAGAAGTTTTTATTCGTACATATCAACCCCATGCAAAAGAGATTGAGTTGGTTGATGCAAACGGAAATTCCTTAGGGCAAATGACTAAAATTGATGCTCGTGGATTTTATCAAATCAATCTTGGTAAAATTGAAAATTTTTCCTATAAATTTCGTATCAAAAACGATATGGACGTTGTTTATGAAGTTGAGGATCCTTATCGATTTCCTTCCACATTGGGAGACATGGATGTATACCTTTTGGCAGAAGGTAATCACCTTAATATGTATAAAAAGTTGGGTGCGCATCCTATGGAAATTGATGGTGTAAGAGGTGTCGGATTTGCAGTGTGGGCGCCTAACGCAAAAAGAGTAAGTGTTGTTGGTGAGTTTAACAATTGGGATGGTAGAGCCAATGTAATGCGCAAACATCCGACATGTGGAGTATGGGATATTTTTGTTCCGAGTATCAATGTAGGTGAATTATATAAATACGAGATAAAGACACATGATGGCTCAATTTTAGTAAAAGCTGATCCGGTTGCTTTTTATTCGGAAAAAAGACCTAATACGGCATCTATTGTTTATGATATCGATAACTATCAATGGGAAGATGGTAATTGGATGAACTACCGTCAGGAGCACAATTCTTTTGATAAGCCGATGTCTATCTATGAAGTTCATTTAGGGTCTTGGCGTCGTAAAGACAACAATGATTATTACAGTTATAGAGAATTGGCAGATACTTTAGTTCCGTATGTTGTTAACATGGGGTTTACACATGTGGAATTTTTACCTCTGACAGAACATCCGTTTGATGGTTCTTGGGGGTATCAGGTTATCGGAATGTTTGCCCCGACCAGTCGTTTTGGAACACCTGATGATTTGCGTTATCTGATAGATAAATTCCATCAAGCCGGCATTTCGGTAATTATGGATTGGGTGCCTGCGCACTTCCCCAAAGATGGACACGGATTAAATGAGTTTGACGGTACTCACTTGTACGAGCATGCGGATCCTCGTAAAGGTGAACATACTGACTGGGGTACAAAAATATATAATTATGGACGCACTGAAGTTATGAACTTTTTATGTGCCAGTGCGGTATATTGGTTGAAAGAGTTTCATATAGACGGATTGCGTGTAGATGCAGTTGCTTCGATGTTGTATTTGGATTATTCTCGTAAAAACGGAGAATGGATTCCCAATATTTATGGGGGCAATGAAAATATAGAGGCTATTTCATTTTTGCGCCGTATGAATGAGTTGGCATATTCACAAACACAAGGAGCTGTCACCATTGCCGAAGAGTCGACTGCATGGCCGATGGTTTCTCGTCCTACCTCTATGGGTGGACTTGGTTTCGGATATAAATGGAATATGGGGTGGATGAACGATACCTTAAAATATATTTCTCATGATCCCGTTCACAGAAAATATCATCATGGTATGCTTACTTTTGGTTTGCTTTATGCCTTTAACGAGAACTTTATTTTGCCGATTTCTCATGATGAGGTTGTTCATGGAAAAGGTTCAATGTTATCCAAGATGCCCGGTGATGAATGGCAAAAATTTGCCAATCTTAGAGCATATTATGGTTTCATGTATACTCATCCCGGCAAAAAACTTTTATTTATGGGATGTGAGTTTGGACAAGACTGGGAATGGAATGCAGAACAAGGTTTACGTTGGTTTTTGCTTGATCACCCTATGTATAAGGGAATGCAAAATTGTGTTAGAGATTTGAACCTTATGTACAAAGGAAACGCTCCATTATATCAGCAAGATTTTGATTATCGTGGCTTTGAATGGATAGAACATTCTAATTCTGATGATAGCATTATATCTTATATGCGCAAAGGATATGCACCAGGTGATTATTTATTGGTTATATCCAATTTCACACCGGTTGTTCGTGAAAATTATCGTATAGGTGTTCCTGAAAATTGCCGTTATCAAGAAATTTTTAACAGTGATGATGTAAATTATTGGGGTAGTGGGGTTAAGAACGAAGGATTTATGCAAGCAACTGAAGGAGAATGGAATGGAAAACCTTATTCCATCAGCTTGCGAGTTCCGCCACTGTCAACGATTGTTATAAAACCGATAAGATAGAGGTACATATATGGCAAAGTTCAAAACGAATGCAGGTAAACCGTTTCCATTAGGTTCTGACTATGATGGTAATGGAGTGAACTTTGCCATATTTTCTGCTCATGCAACAAAAATAGAACTTTGTATTTTTGATGTTTCTGGTTCAGAAGAACAAGAGCGTTACCTGTTATCACAAAATGATAATAATATATGGCATATTTATCTTGAAGACGCAAAGCCTGATCTGGTATATGGTTATAGAGTTTATGGCCCATATAATCCCAATCAGGGAATGCGTTTTAATCCCAACAAGTTATTAATAGATCCTTATGGTAAAAAACTGGTAGGAAAACTTATCTGGAACAAAGCTATATTTGGCTATGATATTGACAGTCCCGATCAAGATTTATCGTTTAGTAATTTGGATTCTGCCCCTTATGTTCCCAAGTCAGTCGTTGTTGACGATAAATATGATTGGGGACATGAAAAACGTCCTGAATATAAGTTTGAAGATACCATAATCTATGAAACCCAATTAAGAGGTTATACCAAACTACACCCTTCAGTACCGGATTCTAAGAGAGGTACTTTTGCCGGCATGTCTGACAGTTCTGTAATAAATTATCTCAAGTGGTTGGGAGTAACAACCGTAGAATTTTTACCGATACATGCATTTTTTGGAAACCGACATAAAAAAGGGTTTATTACAGATAATTATTGGGGATATGAAAGTTTTAGTTTTTTTGCTCCGGAACAGTCATATCTTTCCGGTAATGATATTTCAGAGATAAAAACTCTGGTAAAGAAAATGCACAATCATGGTCTGGAAGTTATTCTTGATGTTGTTTACAATCATACCGGAGAAGGCAATCATTTGGGGCCGACACTTTGTTATAGAGGAATAGATAATAGTTCATACTATGTGTTAAATTCTGAAAACCCACGTTATTACTACGATACAACCGGCTGTGGGGCATCGTTTAATGTTCAAAATCCCTCATGTTTACGTTTGGTCATGGATTCTTTACGCTATTGGGTTGAGAAAGTTCATATTGATGGTTTTCGTTTTGATTTGGCACCTACATTATCTCGACGTAACAATTCATTTACTCAACAAAGCGGATTCTTATATGCGATAGAACAGGATCCGGTGCTAAAAAAAGTTAAAATGATTGCAGAGCCTTGGGATGTAGGTAACGGTGGTTATCAGTTAGGTGCCTTTTTACCGGGGTGGGCTGAATGGAACGATAAGTATCGAGATAATATTCGCCGATTTTGGAAAGGAGATAAAAACCAAATAGCCGAGATTGCAAGTCGTCTTACCGGTTCCAGTGATATTTTTAATCACTCTAATCGCAGTATATGGAGTTCCGTAAATTTTATCACTGCACATGATGGTTTTAATCTGTGTGATTTGGTCAGTTACAATCAAAAACACAATCAAAGCAATGGTGAAAACAATCGAGATGGTACGGATTCTAATTGGAGTTGGAATTCCGGTATTGAAGGAGGTACCGACAACCGGTTAATAGAAGAAAACCGTATGATGAGAAGTCGAGCAATGCTCGCTACTTTATTAATGTCTTTTGGAACACCGATGATGGTTGCCGGCGATGAGTTTTTAAGAACACAAATGGGGAACAATAATCCCTATTGCCAAGATAATGCACTTACTTGGATAAATTGGGAAGGCATCACTGAAAAGCACAAAAAATTTGCTTCATATGTGCGTCAATTGATAAAACTGCGTAAGAAACTTAAAATATTTAATCGTACTAAATTTTTTGCAGGTAAACCGATTGATAAGAGTGGTTTTAAAGATATAACATGGTACACCTCACAAGGTCGAGAAATGACTAACTCCGATTGGCATAATTCGGATCTTAAAAGTTTGTCATATCTGGTGTATGATAGCCATAAATTTGTACTTATTATTTTTAATGCCAATCATCAGGAGCAAGATTGGTTGTTGCCGATGTTGCCAGATAAATTAGAATGGAACATGGTCTTAGACAGCAGTGACGGAAAATTTATTTATGATAACTTAAAATCAGGGAAAAAAATAAAAGTTCCGGCATGGAGCGTAATCGGTATCGAGATAAAGAAATAAGGAGATAGTACCAATGTCGGATTTACATAAACTTGCAGATATGTTAGGAATTGCCACACATTTTTCCGATGCCGGTATGATACAAAAAAATTATTGTGTGAGTGAAGATGTTCTCTCCGCTATGATAAAATCTCTGGGGTTTCAATGTGATTCTGATGATGAAATAAAATCCTCAATATCTCAAGTGGAAAATCGTCGTTTAAGTATGATTCTGGAGCCGATATATATTTGTTGTCAAGATAATGTTGTATTTGACATTGTTTTGCCTGAGAATGAAAATATATCAAAAATAACCCTGAAAGATGCAAATCGTCATGTGCTTGACATCAGACTTTCCGAACAGAACAAACAACATTTGTCGGAGAAAAATCTTCAAAAAGTTACATATAAGATTCAAACTCCGATAGAAATAGGTTATTATGATTTAGATGTTAAGATATCAGACAAAAATTATAAATCCAAAATAGCAATAGCTCCTCAAAAATGCTATGATATAAATTATCCCGATAAAGGTCTTTGGGGCATGGCAATTCAACTTTATTCCATAAAAAGTCATCGGAATTGGGGTGTTGGCGATTTTACAGATTTGATAAATTTAGTTGAAATATGTGCTGATTGCGGAGCCGATATAATAGGGTTAAATCCATTAAATGTCTTATGTCATGATTTTCCTGAAAATGCCAGCCCGTATCAATCTATCAGCAGATTATTTTTAAATCCGATATATATTGATATTGAAAATGTACCCGAATATGAGCTATCAGACAAACAAATGATAGAAGGCATATTGGCAGAAGTGCGTTCCGGAGAATATATTCAATACAACAAAGTTTATCCTTTAAAAATAAAAATACTGGAAAAATGTTATAACCGATTTAGAGAACAAAAGTTATCTTCTCGAAAAGAAGAGTATAACAGTTTCTGCCGAGAACGAGGAGCAGATTTGGATAACTTGGCATTATTTCAATGTATTTATGAGAGTGAAAACTCCAAAGTTTGGGGTGGATGGAGAGCTTGGCCACAAGGATTACGTTCTCCGCAAGGAGCAGAAATTCCTGATTACATAGAACAACATCAGGAGAGAATAGAATTTTTCAAGTTTATGCAGTTTGAAGCATCACGTCAATTTGATGAAGTAAAAAAGAAAATAGATGAAAAAGGGCTAAAAATAGGATTATATCGAGATTTAGCCGTTGGTGTAGGTAAAGACAGTGCTGAATACTGGGGAAATACAAAATTGTTTATCCCTCATTGTGGTGCCGGAGCTCCTCCGGATGCCTTTTTTCCATGTGGACAACAATGGGGTTTGGGAGCTTTTTCTCCATTGGAATTAAAAGAACAAGGATATGAGCCGTTTATAAAAATATTGCGTTCAAATATGAAGAATGCCGGAGCTCTGCGAATGGATCATGTTATGAGCCTCATGCGATTATTTATCATTCCGGATAAAGGAGAATGTGGCACATACTTATATTATAATTTTCAGGATATGTTGAACATTGTAGCTTTAGAAAGTACGCTTAACAAATGTATCATTGTTGGAGAGAGCATAGGTAATGTTCCTGAAGGCTTTATTGATACTATCAGTAATCGAGATATCCATTCATTGAGTGTTTTGTGGTCAGAAAGATCTCACGCCGGTTGGGGGGGATTCTATGCACCACAAGATTATCCTAAAGATGCATTTGTTTCAATTGGCACGCATGATATGGCTCCGTTGAAAATGTGGTGGTTCGGTTATGATATAGAATTGGCCTATACATTAGAGATGATTGATGATAATTCCAAAAAAGAAGCTTATCATAAGCGAGAAACCGATAGAGGTTTATTACTCAGTTCACTTGATGCCGCTGATGTATGGCCAAAGGACAAACCTCGTCACAATAATTATATATATGGAGAAGGTTATCCTGAGGGGATTGAAGAAGCCGTTAATCGTTATATGTCAAAAAGTTCGTCAAAGGTGTTTTTAGCACAATTAGAGGATTTTTTGCATGTTAGTAAACAGCAAAATCTTCCGGGTACAGACAGAGATAAGCACCCCAATTGGAGGTTGAAACTTCCTGTAAATCTTGAAGATTTGAAAAATGATTGTGCTTTTATTCGTAACGTTTCAGCCATCAGAAAAGAAAGATAAATGATAAAGAATTTAATTTTTGATTTAGACGGAACGTTATATCCTATAAGTTCCGGATTAGAGACAGAATGCCAACAAAGAGTGTATGATTTTTTTTCACTGAAGCTATCAGTAAGTAAATCTGATGCACAAAATATTTCTAAACAATTATTGCAAAAATATCATTATGAAGCACAAGGTGTTGAAAAAGAATTAGGTATTTCGCAAGAAGAATTTCTGGAATACATATGTGCCGTAAGCACAGATAACTTGTCTCCCAATTATGAACTGAATAAACAATTGTCACAATTGCCTCAGCGTAAGATTATATACACAGATAGTACATTTTCACATGTTAGAGATGTTTTAAATAAAACAGAGGTAGATATCAACTTATTTGCAGATATATACGATGCAGCAAAAGGAAACTTTCAATATAAATTAAACGCAAATGCTTTCATTAATTTTTGCAATTATTATAAAATAATTCCTTCTGAAAGTATATTTTTTGAAGATCGACAATATAACATATCTTTAGCCAAATCCGTAGGTTTTAAAACAGTGTTTATTGATGAAGATGAGCAAAATTGTAAAGATGCTGATTATAATTTTAAGTCAATTAATCAGGCATTAATATTTCTGAAAGATTATTTGTTATAATATAGAAAAAGTTTAGAAAAAACTTATATAAAAGATATATAACTGATTGCAAAGATAACACCAATGAAGAAAATTATATTTATAATAACTTTAATTTTTTCCTTTCCTGCTCAAGCAGGTCTAAGCGAATATCTTGAGCAGTTAAAAACAGATGTATCTGCCACATGGTCATCATCAAAATATGATGTTTATATACCGTTATACGCATGGCATAATCGCCTGACATATGATGATGAGCATATTGATAAATATAATGAAAATCCATGGGGATTTGGAATTGGTAAATCTTATTATGATAAAGATGGTGATTGGCATGGTTTATATGGAATGGCATTTAAGGACTCCAATAAACACCTTGAAACATTTTTCGGATATGCTTTTATGAAAAATTGGACATTAGATTCAGATGGTGATTTTAAAATAGGTATAGGCTATACCTTAGGACTGACACAGAGAAGTGAATGGTACTATCTTCCTGTTCCGGCTCCATTACCCATTGCTGGTATTGAATATAAAAATATTGCAATCCAAGCCGCCTATGTGCCCGGTGTAAAAAATGACGGAAACGTTTTATTTGTTTGGACAAAAATACCGCTATATCAATTGAATGATTGACAGAAAAGACATAAGTCTAAAAAAAACTTGCTATTTTTCAAAAATATGCTAATAAAAAGGCCTATGCTAAATTTTAGTTAGAGGAAAAAATGGCTGAAATTAAAACTTTTTATCCGCAAAAAACGGTCAAAATCGGCAATTTTGAAATAGGAAATGAATTGCCGTTGTCTCTTTTATGCGGTCCATGTCAGATAGAAAGTCGCCAACATGCTATTGATATATGTGGTGCAATGTCTGAAATTACTCGTAAACTTGGTATGAACTATGTATTTAAGGCTTCTTTCGATAAAGCTAATCGTACTTCTATAAACGGAGCACGTGGTGTTGGCATGGAAGAAGGCATGCGTACCTTTGATGAAATTAAAAAACTTTATAACAATATCCCGATAGTAACAGATATTCATGAAGTATGGCAGTGTGACGAAGTTGCCAAGCATGTTGATATGTTGCAAATTCCTGCATTTTTATGTCGCCAAACAGATCTGGTTGTTGCTGCTGCTAAAACAGGCAAAGTAGTAAACGTTAAAAAAGGTCAGTTTTTGGCACCTTGGGATGTTGCCAATATTGTTAAAAAAGTTACAGATAGCGGAAACGAAAATGTTTGCATCACTGAACGAGGAACATCTTTCGGATACAATACATTGGTAGTTGATATGCGCGGTTTCCCGCAAATGGCTCAAGCTACCGGATGTCCGGTTATTTTTGATGCCACTCACTCAGTACAACAACCCGGTGGTCATGGTACATCAACCGGTGGACAAAGAGAATTTGCTCCGGTTTTGGCACGTGCAGCTGTTGCTGTTGGTATTGCATCTGTGTTTATCGAAACTCACGAAAATCCGGACAAAGCATTATCAGATGGTCCTAATACCATTCCTTTGCATGATATGGAAGGTGTGTTGTCCGAACTTATGGAATATGATGCCATAACTAAGAAAAACCAACTTAGAAAGGCTAAAGCCGTATAATAGATAAAAGAACTTAATGATTGACACAGGCGGATATAAAATCCGCCTGTTCTTTTTTGATTAAAAAAGCTTTTTATTTGACCTTTATAGTTCAATGTACTAACTTATTACATTATGAAGTTTACAGATGAAGGCTATATAATCAATCTCTGCAAGCATGGAGAACGCTCACTGATACTTACCGTATTAACTCAAAATCACGGTAAAATAGTCGGTTATGTCAAGAACTGTCTTTCTAAAAAGAATTTATCAACATATCAACTCGGAAATCATATAAAAATAGATGCATATTCTCGTTTAGATGAAAATATGCCTACATTTAGAGTAGAGCTTATAACTCCGAGTGCTGTATTTTTTATGCAACAAGAAAGTAAATTACATGCGTTAAGTTCTTTTTGTGCACTGAGTAATATTTGTATGCCTGAATTTCAAGATATTGAAAATTTTTATATCATAGTAGCTGATTTTTTTAACGGCATAAATACTGAAAATTGGCTAAAATATTATGTTTTTTTTGAATTTCATCTATTGGAGTTTTTAGGTATAGGTCTTGATTTGTCAGAATGTTCTGCCACCGGCACAACTCAGAATCTTGCATATGTTTCTCCCAAAACCGGCAAAGCTGTATGTCAAGAAGCTGGAGAACCGTATAAAAACAGATTGTACTTATATCCGAAATTCATTTTAGATAAAAGCATCATACCGGATTCGTTGTCATTAATCGACGCATTAAAAATGACTTCTTTTTTCCTCAATAAAAATTTTTTTGCCGTACACGGCTTGAAATTTCCAAAATGTCGTGATAATCTCGCAACCAATATATATAAGTAAAGGCACTAAACAGGAATAAAAAATGGCCGAAATTGAAGAAAGAATAAAACCCGTTGCTATGGCGGAAGAACTTAGTTCTCGATACTTGTCATATGCTATGTCAACCATAGTTTCCCGTTCATTACCAGATGTAAGAGACGGATTAAAGCCTGTTCATCGTCGTTTGATGTTTGCTATGCGTCAATTACACCTTGATCCTAAATCAGGATTTAAAAAATGTGCACGTGTTGTCGGAGATGTTATTGGTAAATATCACCCGCATGGTGATAGTGCTGTTTATCAGGCTATGGCACGTTTAGCGCAAGACTTTTCTGTCAGATATCCGCTTGTAGACGGGCAAGGTAACTTTGGAAATATAGATGGTGATGGCCCTGCCGCCATGCGATATACAGAAGCCAGATTAACCGAGTTTGCCATAGCTCTTATGGAAGGTTTAAATGATGATGCCGTTGATTTCAGAGATACTTATGACGGTGAAGAGTGTGAACCGGTTGTAATGCCGGCAGCAGTTCCTAATTTACTTTGTAACGGTACATCAGGTATTGCGGTAGGAATGGCCACAAACATTCCGCCACATAACTTGTCTGAAGTATGTGATGCTTTACTTTTGCTTATCGATAAACCGGATGTGGAAATAGAACCGTTAGTCAGAAAATTAAAAGGTCCTGATTTTCCGACAGGAGGAGTTATCGTTGATAAGTTTGGTACAATATTAGATGCCTATAAACAGGGAAGAGGCAATTTTCGTATTCGAGCCAAATGGGAAAAAGAAGATCTCGGAATGGGACAATATCAAATTATTGTAACAGAGATTCCTTATCAGGTGGTAAAGTCAAAATTAATTGAAAAAATAGCTCAATTATTGATAGATAAAAAAGTCCCGCTTTTAGCTGATGTCAGAGATGAGTCTGCTCAAGATGTCAGAATTGTTTTGGAACCCAAAAATCGCAATGTCGACGCCAATATGTTGATGGAGCTTTTGTTTAAGCAAACTGAACTTGAAAGTAAGTTTGCTCTAAACATGAATGTTCTTGATTCTGACGGAGTACCCAGAGTTATGAGCATTAAAGAGGTTTTGGGAGAATATTTACGCCATAGGTTAAATGTTTTGGAACGTCGTTCTAACTATCGTTTGCAAAAAATAAATGCCCGATTGGAAATTTTATCCGGCTATCTGATTGCGTATCTTAACTTAGATGAAATTATCCGCATTATCAGAGAAGAAGATGAGCCCAAAACGGTTATGATGAATAAGTTCAGCTTAACCGAAAATCAAGCAGAGGCGATTCTCAATATGAAATTGCGCAGTTTACGTAAATTGGAAGAAAACGAGATACGCAAGGAATATGATGATTTAAGCGCAGAAAAGGAAACACTGGAAACTTTGTTGTCAAATGAGGGATTGCGTTGGCAAAAAGTTGCTGAAGAAATAAAATTCGTAAGGGAAAAGTTTGGCAAAAAAACAGCTCTTGGCAAGCGTAGAACCGAGTTTGCGGAAGTTGCCGATGATATTGAAATATCAATTGAAGCATTAGTTGAAAAAGAGCCTATTACCGTAATTTTGTCACAAAAAGGTTGGATACGTTGTACCAAAGGGCATAGTTCTTTAACAGATGAATTTAAGTTTAAGGATGATGATACCTTGCTTATGGCAATACATGCTCAAACCACAGATAAAATTGTTTTACTTGATAATTCCGGTAAGTTTTTTAACATATCAGCTTCAGAAATTCCCAGTGGCAGAGGCTTTGGTCAGCCACTTCGTCTGATGATTGATTTGGGTAATAATGATAACATTGTAGATATGTTTGTATTTGATTCTTCTGCCAAATATCTGATTGCTTCTAATTCAGGCAGAGGATTTATTGTTGATGAAAATCATATTATTGCCCAAACTCGTAATGGACGTAAAATTATGAATGTTGCCAATGGCGAATACGTTGTATTTTGCAAGAAGATGGTTGGAGATATGGTTGCAACCATTGGAGATAATCGTAAACTTTTGGTCTTTAAGGCAGAGGAAATTCCTACAATGGCCAGAGGTCATGGTGTGTTACTTCAAAAATACAAAGATGGTGGTTTATCAGACATTCAAATTTTTAATGAAACAGATGGCTTTACTTATACCAGAGCCGGAGGAACAAAAACTGAAACAGATTTGTTAACATGGCTTGGACACAGAGCTCAAGTTGGAAAACTTGCTCCTTTTGGTTTTCCAAAAAGCAACAAATTTTTGAAGGATTAGACATTTTATGTCGGAAATACTTTTTGAATATATTCGTCAAGGGAGTTATGTCAAAGTAACAGCTATTGAACCGGAAACAAAAACAGAAGCCAGCGTAGTAGTTCCGGCAAGTCTGAATCAAGAACAAATGAATCTTCAAGCTTTGCAAAAATTAAATTATGTATTGCGTAAAAAAGTAGAAGAATAGTTTACGATAATTCATTTAGTTATCTGTGGATAAGTAGATAAGATAACATCAAAGTATTTTCAAATTGAAAATAATGTATTAACATCAACACAGCCTGAGAATAGGCTGGGGAATATTATTTATCAAAATGGGGAAACATATGTCTAATAAAACCAATGTTGGCCATACAGCAGTATCGGCCGCCAATCTTCCGCAATTTATGAGAGAAACAACAGCTTCTGCCACCATAGAAGATAAACCATCATGGTTAAATAATAATTTGCATAAGCTGATGATTAGTGTCAGTGTTATTTGGTTTGCCATAGTTTTGATTTACATTACCCAGTTTTTCGGGTGGGATAATTTATTCTTGATGATGCCTGATGAATTTGGTGGTTTTTTAGCCGGTATAACATTGCCTTTGGCAATAATATGGGTAGTTATGGCCTATATAGATAGAGGCACATCATTTAAGCAAGAAGCAAAATTTTTGCGAGCATATATGAATCAACTTGTTTATCCCGAAGATGGTGCGCCACAAACAGCCAAAGCAATGGCAGATGCAATTCGTTCTCAGGTTGTTGAGCTTCAACAGGTTAGTAAGCTTGCAACAGAGAAAACCGCACAAATAAAAGATGAAATCAGGGAAAACATCACTGAATTTTCAAAACTTATTTCTACATTAGATACATATTCCTCCAAAACCATAGTTGAGCTTAGTGATGGTGTAAAATATCTGACACAAAATTTTGAAAATATCACCAACAAAGCTCAACAGTCAGCAGAAACATTTTCCGGTTTAAATCGTGAATTTGCTTCCGGAGCAACTGATATCGAGCAAAGTTTAAAACAATTGTTTTCAAATTTATTGCCAAAGCTAAAAGAGATTAAAACATCTGCGGAATTATTGAATGACATTTCAAATAATTCCGATGCCAATATTAGTAAAGCCAATGAAACATTAAGAAAGTTTAATGAGCAAACATCTAATAATCTTCAGCAAATGTCAGAGATGTTGGTGCGCCACTCTCAAAATTTGAATCATATTTCTGAATTGGCTGTCAATAATTGTGACGTTCTCAAAAAAACAGTATCAACAGAGGTTGAAAAATTAGGAAATACTTTAGAACAACAATCCGTTAAATTGGAACATGCAATTTCCGATAGCGGCAATATTATGCGTAGCAAGATAGATGAATTGAGTAAACATACTCAAAACAATATTAATGAAATAAATTCATATATTGCCAAAGGTATCACTTCTTTAGACGGAGAGCTAGACCGTCAAGTCAAGAAAATTGATACAGCTTTGAGCAAAAACAATCATGAGATGGTAAGTTTAATATCCTCAATGGAGAAAAGTGCGGATAACATTAACAAAAAATTATCATCTAATGGTGATGTTTTAGCTCAAGAAATAGATAAACTCATGGTTAGGGGACGCAATCTGGAAGAGAGTGTTTCTATTCAGGTAAGTAACCTTGCAGATATTTCTTCACAAGCAATTATATCCATGCAAAAGGTTGATAAAGAATTGGAAGATAAAGTGTCTGCATTACAAAATAAAGCTTCAATCTCAGCCGAAGAAATAAATAATTACATAGACAGGATAGAACAACAAACGTCGGCTTTAAATAATCTTGGTGTAAATATCAAAGAACAAACATCTAATATGGCTGATATATTTAAAAATCGCTATAATCTGCTCTCTGAGGCCACAACCGATATTGTAGAGCGTTTAGGTGTTATAAATACTGAGATAGACAATACTTCAACGCATCTCTGCCAAAGTTCGGATAATGTTGTTCAATCTATTAACAATGCTGCGGATAACATGAATCGTTATGCCAATACTCTTACGGAAACAACTTCTGTGGTTGTAGCCCAATCTCAAGTTAGTGAAGCTGCTTTGGCACAACAACACAAGAATATTACAACCAGTGCTACTCGGGTTGAAGAAATTAAAGCAGATTTGCGCAAACAAATAGATGATTTATCAGCCGCATCATCTGAATTGCAAAATGATGCAACATTAGCTGTTGAGAAATTAAGAACCAACATATCCGCAATGCTCAGTTCATGCAATGATGTTATCAATAAGAGTAGAGCTATTAATGATAATTTGATTGAGCAAGCCAATATGTTTGATACTTCGGCCAATAGAACATTAGCTAAAGTAACTCAGTTTGAAAATGTGATGACGGTTCAAAATCAAAATATTGATATTTTGGCACAAAACACTTCAGATAAGGTCTGTGAGATTGAAAATATTTTATCTCGCCAAAATAAAATTATAGAAGAAACCACAACCAAATCATTAGCATCATTCCGTAAAAATGCAGAGGACTTCATCGCTCAAAATAAAGCTTTACATGAGATTTCTCGTAGCACGTCAGAGTATACATCAAGCGTTGCACAAGGGTTTGATGAAAAAGCTGCTTCATTAAATATTTTGTTCAAACAACAAGAAAATGAGTTTTATAATTTCTGTGATAAAATTTCTGACAATGCAGAAAAAATGGGAGAAGCTCTTAAACAACAAGTTAATATTATTGAGCAAAGTGCGGATAAAGTATTTTCCAGAATGGTTATGCTTGAAGAAGATACATCACGCCACACGGAGGCCGTAGTAAATAGCAGTCATCGTTCAATTGAAAGACTTGCTGAAGTTGAGGCTTTGGTCGGAAGCAAAAATGAACTTGTTAAAAAAATGGTTGATGAGTTTTGTGTCAGCATAGAAGATGTTTCTTCTAATTTACAAAAGCATGCATTAGATTTCAGTGCAGGAACCAAAAAATTGAATGAAGAAGGTCGACTGGCAGTTGAAAATATGAAAGATAATTGTAGTCAACTTACAAAAACAGAAGAAAATTTAAATCAAGCAGCTTCAAATATCAGTAAGCTAATGAATGAACACATAAAAAATATTGATATTGCTGTCACTAAAGCAAGCAATCAACATCAAGAAATAAATAAGATGCTATCAGTTCAAACCAATAACCTAACCGAAAGTGCCAATACATTGGCCACACAAAGCAGACTTGCCGAAGCATCTTTAGCTCAGCAATATAAATACTTGAGTGACACAACAACAAGTGTTGCCCAAAAAATTAAAGAGATTAACGATAATTTCAAATCCAACACGGATTCCATTTTTGACACCACCACCAAATTGGCATATGAATTTGATGTGCTTGGCGATAGATTAATCAAAGCCGGAGAGGATATAAACAAAACCTCTAAAACATCAATGAAGAGCCTTGATCAGGTTAATCTGGCACTTTCACAGCATAGTGATGATTTGGACAGCACTGTTAAGCACTCTGTTGAAAAGATAGGAAGTGTATTTGGAGAATATGAGAAATATATTTCCGGCTTTAATACCGTTACGGCAGAAACCAGTACCGGAGTTATTGAAATAAATAGCCTTATTTCCTCACAAAGGGATAAGATGGTACAGATTTCTGAAGATACTAGAAAATTGGTTGACTGCTTTAATACCGTATTGAGTGATACCTCCAATCAATTATCTAACCGAGCCAATCAAGCATATGACAAAGTAAAAGGACTAGGTAATGATCTCAAAAACTTAGGCTTACAAATGGAAGAAGCCGCAAAGGTAAGTGCAGCACATATGCTTAACTCAGGAGACAAACTCAGAGCATCTGTTGCTGAGATTGCAGCTAATGCCGAGCGTGTATCTAATGATATTCTAAATTCAGGAGAAGTATTCTTAAAACAGTCGACAGCATTAGTTGCCACAACAGATGATACCATCACCAAAGTAAATAAAGCAATGGGAACATTATTGGAGGCCAGTAAAGATTTTAGTTTGAGTGGCGATTCTGTAATCAAAAATGCATTACGCTTTAATGATATTATCGGTTCTCAAATTAAAGAACTTAATGAACATACTCGCAAAGCTGATGATACTTTGAGTTCCTTAACCACCATGTATCAAGGAATCCAGATAGAAGGATTCTTAAAGCAAGCCGGCAGTATTATTGAAAAATTAGAAAGTTTATCCGTAGATATCAATAGGGTATTCAATCCTAAAGATGAAGATGATTTATGGAAGAAGTTTTATAACGGAGATACCGGAGTATTTGTTCGTTATTTGTCTAAGAATATTACCAAAACTCAAGTTTCTGTTGTTCGTAAAGCGTTTGAAGATAACACAGATTTCCGTAATCAAATCAATGCATATCTTGCAGAATTTGAGCTACTGATAAATTCAGCTAAAACGCATGAACATTCCGGATTATTACTCTCTGTCATCACGGGAGCTGATATTGGTAAGCTATATTATGTCTTGGCCAAAATTATGGATAAATTAGAATAATAGGCAGATTAATGAGCGATTACCGTTTACATAATCATATAAACAAGCTTCATCAACAAATTAACTATTCTGTTGAAAAGTTAAAGCATCGCTCATTATCTTCTTTTGAAAGTTCATCAGAGGAGCATCTCCACCAGAAATTCCCCTATCAGGTAGAAGGCCATTTGCACCATTTATTGTCAGGAGAGATAAATTGGTCACTTCAAACACATAACTACTCAACAGAAAACAGTTTCCAGTATGTATCATCTTCTTATAGCTATGCTGATAACATATTAAAAGAACCGACGGTACTTATAGATTTTATGTTTCCTAATAACCAAGAATTTGACTTTAAGGTATAAATGCAGATATTAGATTTTAAGAGTAATGTATTTTTAGCTCCGATGGCCGGCATAACCGATAAGCCTTTTCGTAAATTGGTATCCTCATTCGGAGAAGGAAACATTGTATCGGAAATGGTTGCAATAAATGCTCTTTCACGTAAGAATGCCAAAACTTATAAGATTGCAGATGTCAGAGATGAGAATTATCCTGTAATTGTGCAATTAGTTGGCAGTGATCCGGATCTTTTTTCAGATTCTGCAAAATTGGTTGAAGAATTGGGGGCTCACTCCATAGATATCAATATGGGGTGTCCGGTAAAAAAGATAGTAGCCAACAAATCAGGCTCTCATCTTATGACAGATATTGCATTAGCATCAAAAATAATTTCTTCTGTAAAACAAGCAACATCTTTACCTGTCAGTGTCAAATTTCGTAAAGGTTGGGATTATAATCATATTAACGCCGTAGAATTTGCCAAGATGTGTGAAGATAGCGGTGCCTCATATATTACAATTCATGGTCGTACACGTTCGGAGTTTTATTCAGGCGTAGCTGATTGGGATATTATCGCAGAGGCCAAATCACGAGTAAACATACCTGTTGTAGGTAACGGAGATGTGACTTCTCCGCAAAAGGCTCAAGAAATGCTGGAATATACTAAAGCCGATGGCGTTATGATAGGTAGAGCAGCACTTGGACAAGTATGGTTGATAAATGATACGCACAATTATCTGACAAAAGGAATTTTGCCTTCTCCTAAACCGATAGAACTTGTTAAATCCACATTGCTGACCCATATTAAAGAGTTAGTAGATTATTATGGAGAAAAACTTGCTCTGGGTTTATCACGCAAATACGTATGTTGGTACTGTAAAAACATGAGAGATGCCCGTAAGTTTAGAGAAACCTATGTCAGAATAGACAATCTCGAAGACGCCTATCGGGAGATAGATGCTTATTTTGATTCGGAGAAATAAATGAAGATTATAGTTTGCGGAGCCGGAAGCATCGGACAAAGTATCGTCAGCTATTTGGCTAAAGGAAATAATGATATTGCGGTTATTGATCATAACCAACGTCGTTTAGATGAGTTATCTAAAGAATATGACATATTGCCTGTTATGGGAGAGGCTTCTCATCCGGATGTTTTGGAACGAGCCGGAGCCAAAGGGGCAGATTTGCTGTTAGCTGTTACTGATACAGATGAAGCCAACATGATAATATGCCAAATCGCTTATACGCTGTTTAATATTCCACGTAAGATTGCCCGTATAGAAAGTCCCGTATTTTTAGATCCTATTTGGGGGGCAATGTATAATGATCACCATCTTCCCATAGACTTAATAATATCTCCGGATATTGAAGTTGCTGAAAATATTTTGCAAATACTTAAGTATCCTGGTTGTTCGGGATTGTTACCTGTTATCGGAGGAGAGGGATATATTCTGACAATAAAGATACCGGAAACCTGTCCGTTATCGGCCATTCCTTTATCTCAAATTTCTCGTCAAAATGAGAATATAAGTATTGCTGTAATCAATATTTTTAGGGATAACCAATACTTCATTCCGGATAGTTATGATGATTTCAAAGGTGGAGATGAAATTAATATTTTCGTAAAAAAAGATGCTGTTTATAATACCATATCAGCATTTTGTGCAGAAAAGCCGAGCAATGAAAGGATTTTGCTATTCGGAGGTAATCCGGTATCAAAATATATCTGCCAACGCTTAGAACAAGATGATAGCATTATCAGCACCCGTATAATTGAAGAAGATTTGGCAAAAGCTCAAAATATGGCCAAAGATCTGTCTACCACAATAGTGATTCAAGGAGAAATGCTTAGTGATGTCATCTTAGATGAAGCAGATATTTCACATATTGATGCCGCCATAGCTGTTACAGATAACGATAAAGATAATTTATTATCTTCATTGTTGTCAGCTAAAAGAGGTGTTTCATCTACAATATCATTGGTAAATACCCCTTCATACAATAATCTTATATTAGATATTGGCAATAGCATTTTAATAGATCGTCGCTCTGTTACCATGTCCAAACTTCTCAAAGAATTGCGCAAAGCCAAGCTTGAAGAAGCTTATGCCATTAGTCGAGGCAATGGAGAAATTTGGGAGATTAAGATAGATGATGAAGAAAGTGTCATCGGCAAAAAGATAGGAGAACTAAATCTTCCCAAACAGAGTAGAATCTTTGTCATTCATCGCAATGGAGAAATCATATATCCAGATCCGACCATTTCTCTAAAATACGGTGATAGTATATTGTTGTATGTAGATTCACAAGTTGTCAGACAAGCTGAAAATATTTTTTCTTAAAAATTCTTTACTAATCAAAAAAAATGTAGTTAAAATATAAAAAAGCAGCAATAATAACAAAAGGAAAAATTATATGTCTCAAAATGTACAAGAAGATTTTTTAGGAAACATTCGTGATAATGAAGTATCTGTTACTGTATTTTTAGTAAACGGCGTCAAATTGCAAGGTATAATTACTTGGTTTGATGATAATTCTTTATTGCTGCGCAGAGATGGGCACACACAGCTGATATATAAACACGCAGTATCTACCATAATGCCGTCAGAAGCAATAGACCTTAGAGCAGAAAACTAATTTGTCGTTAATTGATTGCAACAAGACATCATCTGCCAAAACTGCAGTTATTTTTCCTGAAATTGCAGACAGGTATCTTAATGTATCATCGGAATCTCGTTTGGCAGAGGCCGTAGGTCTTGCTCTTGCTATTAATCTTGATGTTGTTCATCAAGAGATTGTACACCTACGCACAATAAAACCATCAACATTGCTCGGTCATGGTATTTTGGAGCGCCTTCTTCCACAAATAAAAGAACATGAGATCGAGTTATTAATAGTTGATAGCAATCTTTCCCCCATTCAGCAACGTAATCTGGAAAAATTTTTACAAATTAAGGTTATTGACAGGACTGCCTTAATTTTAGAAATCTTTGGAGAAAGAGCCCAAACAAATGAGGGAAAATTGCAAGTAGAATTAGCTCATCTAAGTTACCAACGGAGCCGATTGGTAAGAAGTTGGACTCATCTTGAGCGACAGAGAGGTGGAGCCGGATTTTTAGGTGGACCCGGAGAAACTCAAATAGAACTTGATAGAAGAATTATTGATGATAAGATTTTACGAATAAAAAAAGATTTAGAGAAGGTTCGTAAAACTCGCAAAATACAAAGATCTTCAAGACAAAGAGTTCCATACCCTGTTGTAGCACTTGTAGGCTATACCAACGCCGGTAAATCTTCATTATTTAATTACATGTCTTCAGGAGATGTTTTGGCAAAAGATATGCTTTTTGCCACATTAGATACCACAATGCGTAAGCTGAAACTTCCTTCCGGACGTACAGTGATTTTATCAGACACCGTAGGTTTTATTTCTGATTTACCACATGAGCTGATAATGGCTTTTAGAGCCACTTTAGAAGAAATTTTAGAAGCCGATATCATTGTCCATGTTAGGGATATTTCTAATCCTGACAATAAAGAACAACGCCAAGATGTGATAAATGTATTAGAAAGTTTAGGTCTTCAAAACATCACCGAAAAACCTGATTATATAGAATTATTAAATAAATCAGATTTATTATCTTCTGAAGATAAAACCAATCTCGGCAAACAAGATGGAGTTTTAGTTTCCGCAGTTAGCGGAGAGGGGATTAATCGATTCCTTAGTTTGGTTGATGATAGGTTATCCTCAGACTATAATATTATGCAATTTTCCATACCGGCATCAGATGGTAAAACCATTGCATGGATACACGCCAATGCCGAAATAATATCTTCACAAATAGATGGAGATAATCTTGTTTTAAAAATTCGCATTAGCCAAGCAAACACCAACAAACTTCAAAAGATTTTTAAACAAAAATAATATTATTGTCTCATAAGGTTAAAATATGCATTCCAATCCCTGTTATCGTAGACTTTCACGCTCAGTGTGCCAATCTTCGGTATAGCGCTCATCACAAGGTTGTCCATATAATAATTAGAAAAGAAGTCATCACAACAAGATATATAACCTATACTGAAAAAGTTTACATGGCAGAAATGCTTCAAATTATCAGAGCAGCCGGAATAAATGTTGATTTGGCATTATAAACATACCTGTTTAATTTCTTTTTATTTTTCTTGACATCTTTTGATTCCTGCTAAACTTGAAGAATAATAGTAACACCAAGCAGAATCAGGCCATGGCGTTATTGTATTGTTTGAAATATTAGTGGAATAAGTATATCCTTGCAATACTTTATAGGTTGCAGTTCCGGGAAATGCATTACTATATTCGGTGATACCGGTAGGCATTTGTGGAGCTTCTCCTGATAAGCCATCGCATTGTTTAAAAGCAGATGTCATACTTGTTACCGTAGGTGGAATTTCAGGAATATTACCGGTTAGCCCTGTACACCCTTCAAAAGCTGAATTCATACTGGTAATACCACTCGGAAGTTCAGGAATATCCCCTGTTAAACCGGAACACCCTGAAAATAAACCATCAATAGATGTTATTGACGGTGGAAGTTTCAATTTAGGTATACTTCCGACTGTTGAAACATCACATAATTTAGGTAATTCCTCAAGACTTTGTAATGTAATCGCTTTTACCGATGATATTGCAACATTAGACGCTACCAGATCTCCATTATATCTTCCATGATATCCTTTAAATTTTTTGAAATTTCCACACAATCTATATTCCATATCACTATTAACAGCAAGAGATCCGCAACCTATTGTTGTTTCTACTTGTGAATTTATGACTGTTTGTTTTTTGACTATTTGTTTATAATTTGTTCCGCAATCCACAATTGCTTCTGTTACACCTTCAAGATGAAATACGACAGATATGGATGAACTCCAACCATTATGCAGTGTAAAAATTAAAGCATCATCTTCTTTACATAAGTAGTCGTCAACCAAACTACTTCCGCCACTACAATAAACTTTTGAACTATCAAACGGACAAGTCAGGTATTCGATATCACCACAATCATCGACAGATTTGGTATATCCCAAGCTTTCACAAGATGGCGGTTGTTGGCATGTTTGAGCGGAGACTGTTGAGGTATAAATCGTGCTTGCAAGCAATGATAAAAGCAATTTTTTCATAATAAGTCTCCTTTGAGTTTCTCGATGATTGCATTAAGATTATAACCGCACCAGTAGTTGTCATAATCAATGTAAGTGACTTCACATTGGGCAAATTGATATTGAGTGGTATCTTCACAAGTTATTTCCAAACATGTGGCATTGGCGGGACATTCGGTTAAGGGATATTCGCTAAAGTCACAAGCCGGACAAAAGACTACGGATAAATCGAACGGGCAACGAACAATCTCTTTGCCGGCACACTCACTTTCGGTTTGAGTATATCCCATTTCAGCACAAGTAGGTGGAGTAACGCATGATGTTTGAGCCAAAGATATTGAAGTCGATAACAATATCATAGCTATGATAAATATGTATAATTTCATCTCATGGCTCCGTTGTTCTTATTTTGTCATGCTCAGGCTCTTCTTTTTTCTGTCATACTCCGGCTTGACCGGAGTATCTCTCTTAAGTTTTATGAGATTGTCCGAACAAGTCGGACAATGACAGTTAGGAGAGCAGACATTGTCATTAAAGGTGCCACTTTGGCGGATATGGACAAGCGGATAAACATGAGACATGTCTTGTGCATATTATGATACCTTAGTGGCACAATTATCTTTCCCATGTTCTAAGATAACATAGGTTTCGCGACATGTCAATCAAATATCAAAACAGGTGGACGAATTAGAAGAGTGCTTAGTCGATTTCACTAAAATATTAAAATTTTTCTTGCCACTCTTTAAATTTGGGATAATATATTTATATAAAACGCAAGTATTACTTAAATTTTCTGCTGGAGTCATCGGACTAGGACTAAACAAAGCTTTAGCAGTTTAGTATCCGGAGGAGTTAGATGAAGATTCTTATTGCAGATGACCATGCCTTATTCCGTGATGGCTTAAGCCTTCATGTAGAAAAATTTGCTCCCAAAGCCATAATTTTACAAGCTGCCAATTTTTCGCAAGCAGTTAAGATTGCGCAATCAACTCCTGATTTGAACTTAATAATCATAGATTTAGACATGCCTGATATGGATTGGGCAGATGGTATACGTACTTTGCAAGAAACAGCACCAGATACAAGATTAGTCATAATTTCAGCTACGGAAGATGTTCGTAACATCAAAAAAGCATTGGATATGGGGGTTAGCGGTTATATTCCCAAACGTTCGGATACAAAGGTTATAACTTCAGCGCTTCATTTGATATTAGAGGGAGGAACATATTTACCTCCGTCAATAATGGAGCAAGCTAGTAAAGTCGTTGCAAGCACACAGAGTAGAAACAACAAACTTCTCACTCCTCGCCAAGAAGAGGTTTTGAGCTATGTTGCAGAAGGTATGTCAAATAAACAAATCGCATACAAAATGAGTGTATCAGAGGCAACGGTAAAACTACACATAAACGCACTCTTACGAGCTATTGGTGCCACTAATAGAACTCAAGCTGTAATTATTGCTCAAAAACGAGGTCTGATCTGATTTATAAATATAAACAATCGATTCCGGCTTCTTTAAACATTTGCTCAGAATAAATTAGTTTATCACGCCATGTTCCTTTCGGTGTGTTTTCATCAATTTCCACTTTTCTGGTCACAACCATCTTAATTCCGGATTGGATAATTGCTCTGGCACAATCCGGACAAGGCATTGCTGTTACATAGATCACACATCCTTTTAGTGATGCACCGATAAGACAAGCATTATAAACCGCATTTCTTTCAGCATGTTCAAAAAAGTCATATTTTGTCGGCCTTTCCATACGTTCGGGAATATCATCATCAACCCCTCTTACAACGCCGTTATAACCTGTTGAGCGAATTTCTCTATCCGGTCCCACAACCACAGCACCGATTTTAGATGAAGTATCCTTAGACCAAGAAGCAACCAATTCTGCGACTTCCATAAAACGTTTATGCCATTTTTCTGAAAACATAATGTTCTCCTTTTTTTATTTTTATATATTTTAGCATAATAAAATCTAAAAAACATACAACCATTTTTTATTTTAAGCACAAATCAGGTAAATTACTTGACAATGTGCATAAAATGTCCCACTTTATTGCCAGTACTTTTATATATATATTAAGGAGAAAAAAATGAGTGCGATTATTGATATTCACGCTAGGGAAGTCTTAGATTCTCGTGGAACCCCTACGGTTGAAGCAGAAGTTGTGTTGCAAAGCGGTGCTTTTGGCCGTGCAGCAGTTCCTTCCGGAGCATCTACCGGTGCTCACGAAGCCGTAGAACTCCGTGATGGTGATAAGAAACGCTATGGCGGTAAAGGTGTTTTGAAAGCCGTAGAAAATGTTAATGACAAAATTTATGATGCTTTGGCTGGATTAGAAGCTGAAGATCAGATAGAGATTGATCGCACCATGATTGATCTTGATGGTACAGAAAATAAAGGAAAATTAGGCGCAAACGCTATTTTGGCTGTATCTATGGCTGTTGCAAAAGCTCAAGCAGAAGAAGCAGGCCTTCCTTTGTATCGTTATTTGGGCGGTACAATGGCACGTACTTTACCTGTTCCGATGATGAATATTGTAAATGGCGGTAAACATGCTGATAACCCGATTGATATTCAAGAATTTATGATTATGCCTGTTTCTGCCGATTCTATCAAAGAAGCAATCCGTATGGGAGCTGAAATCTTCCAAACTTTGAAGAAAAACTTAAAAGCTGCCGGTCATAATACCAATGTTGGTGATGAAGGTGGTTTTGCTCCTAACTTAAAGTCAGCAGATGAAGCTTTAACATTTATCGTAAAATCTATTTCTGATGCCGGTTACAAACCTGGTGAAGACGTTGTTTTGGCAATTGATGCTGCTTCTACCGAGTTTTACAAAGATGGCAAATATGAGATGGAAGGTGAGGGTAAATCCTACACCAGTGAACAAATGGTTCAATTCTATAAAGAAATGTGCGATAAGTTCCCGATTTTCTCCATTGAAGACGGTATGGCTGAAGATGATTGGGAAGGTTGGAAAATGCTCACAGAAGCAATTGGCGATAGAGTTCAATTAGTAGGTGATGACTTGTTTGTTACCAATCCGAAACGTTTGGCAATGGGTATTGAGAAAGGTGTTGCTAATTCAATTTTGGTTAAGGTTAACCAAATCGGTACATTAACTGAAACCATGAAAGCTGTTGATTTAGCTCAACGCAACAAATATTCAGCAGTTTTATCTCACCGCTCAGGTGAAACTGAAGATACTACAATTGCAGATATCGCTGTTGCTACCAATTGTGGTCAAATCAAAACCGGTTCAATGTCTCGTACAGACCGTATGGCTAAATACAACCAACTAATTCGTATTGAAGAAGAGTTAGGTGATATGGCTATTTATGCCGGTAAATCAATTTTGAAAAAATAAATAATTTATATTTTTCAAAAAAAAATAAGCACCTTGTTATTTGCAAGGTGCTTTATTTTTAGTAGTATGTTCCATGTTTGTCTTAATGAGTGTTGACTTTATCGGACGATATTTTTTTATTTTACGGAAAGGGTTTACCTGATGTTTGTTTTGTTGAGAGCAAATATAGTTATTAAGAGCTTCTATCTTTTTAGATGCGTCGGTTTCGGAATTTTTATCTTTGTTTAATTTTAATATCGATAATTTATCAATATCACAATCAAGTGTCCAACACCATTGTTTAAGAGTTGCTAATTTATCTCCGAACAATACCGGATCAGCAACCAAAAATTCGGTTTTATTGCAATCTTTATAAATAGGAACTTCTATAATACAAGCCACATGAAATTCCCACCAAACTTTATTAAATCCTGAATTGTCTTCTAAAGGCATATTAGCAGATACTCCGCCGTTAGGCTCTCTTTTGGAAGAAAAAGCACAAATTTTATGTGACTTATAACCGTCATTAGTTGCCGCCAGAGCTAACAGATGAGCAAAAGATCCACACATGTTATTTTCATAGGCAAAACATTGGTTTGGAAATTGTTTTAACCATTTTTTATAATCGCAATTATACTTATATAATTTGTTTGCATCTGTTTCCATATCAACCTCATATCTTCATATCATAGCATAAAAGGTTGCAAAAACCAATGAAAAAATCCCCGAGCTGGCTCGGGGATTTTTTTTAAGATTTATGCTGACATTTTTTTAGGGCTACAAGCCTTACGAGTTGCTTTTTTTACTTTAGTTTCCGATCCGCAAGGTTTTATGTTCCAGATATTTTTGGCATATTCCATGACTGCTCTGTCAGAGGTGAATTTTCCAATCCTTGCAACATTAAGAATTGCTTTCTGAGCCCAAATATCTTTATTGAGAAAGTCTTCTTCAACTTCTTCCATCTTTTGGTCAAAAGCTTCCAGATCAGACAATACAAAGAAGTAGTCCCGATTAACTAATTCTTCAAATATCGGTTTAAACAACAACACATAATCTTTCTCGCAAAACATATTAGAATTTACTGCATTTAATATACGTTTAATATAGTTATTTTTTTCATAAATATCTCTGGGATTATAACTATTACGTTTTGCTTGAACTTCTTTCTCTGTCAATCCGAACAGATAGAAGTTTTCTTCACCAACTTCTTCTCTTATTTCAATATTTGCCCCATCAAGGGTACCAATAGTCAAAGCACCGTTAAGAGCAAATTTCATATTACCTGTACCGCTTGCTTCAAAACCGGCTGTTGAAGATTGTACGCTCAAATCCGCAGCAGGAATAAGAGTTTCAGCCAAAGATACTTTGTAGTCAGGAATAAATACCACTTTGAGCATATCGCTGACTCTCGGATCATTGTTTACAACATCGGCAACATTGTTAATCAGCTTAATGATTAATTTGGCAAAGTTATAAGAAGGCGCTGCTTTACCTGCAAAGATATACGTTTTAGGGCATGCCGGACGCACATTATCTTTGATAATATCCAAATAATCACCGATTACTTGTAATATTGTCATTAATTGACGTTTATATTCATGAATACGTTTTGCATGAACAATGAACATACTTTCAGGTCTTATCATCACTCCTGTTGATTTAAACACTTTTTGTGCCAATCTCTTTTTATTTTCTGTTTTAACATCTTGGAAGGATTTGATAAATTTCTTATCATCAACAAATTCTTCCAATTGTCTTAAATCATTTAATTCCGTAATCCAAGATTCACCGATTTTAGAACTGATTAAATCAGAAAGAGCCGTATTTGCGTGTAATAACCAACGTCTTGGAGTAATACCGTTTGTTACGTTTGAGAATTTCTCAGGCCATAACTCATAAAATTCCGGAACCAATTTTGTTTTTATCAAATCAGAGTGAATTTGAGCAACTCCGTTCACAGAAAAAGATCCGACAATGGAGAGATTGGCCATTCTGATGATTTGATTATCTCCTTCACCGAATACAATCGCCACTTTATCCAATTTAGCTCTGTCATCACCAAACTTTGATCGGGCAAATTCCATAAAACGACGATTAATTTCATATATGATTTGCAAATGTCTCGGCAACATTCTTCCGATAATTCTTGCCGGCCATGTTTCCAAAGCTTCTGGCAATAAAGTATGATTGGTATACGCAAAAACTTTAGAAGTGATATCCCAAGCGTCGTTCCATTCTTGTCCGTATACATCAACCAATAACCGCATCATTTCAGCAATTGCGATAGCAGGGTGAGTATCATTGAGTTGGATAACAACGCTTTCCGGTAATTTGCTGAAATCTTCACTTTTTTCCAAGAAACGCCTTAAAATATCTTGAATAGCACAAGAGGCAAAGAAGTATTGCTGTTTGAGGCGCAATTCTTTTCCGGATTCTACTGCATCTGAAGGATATAATACTTTTGAAATTGTTTCTGTTTCAATTTTTTCTTTCATAGCTTCAATATATCCGCCTTCATTAAAGATATGTATATCCAATTCATCATCGGTTTTTGCAGAGAACAGGCGCAAATAATTTACAGATTTACCGCTATATCCGACAATCGGAAAATCAAAAGGAATACCATATAGAGTCTTGGTATTCATCCACACAAAACTTTTTTGTCCGTTAGGATTATCCAATACTTCGACATCGCCATATATAGGGATTTTAACCACTCTGTCATGACGAGCAAATTGCCATGGAGAATTTTCAGCCAACCAACTGTCGGCTTGCTCAATTTGATAGCCGTTTTCAAATTTTTGTTTGAATAAACCGAACTTATAGTCAATCCCATATCCGAAACCGGCCAATCCCAGTGAAGCCATAGAGTCCAAATAACATGCAGCCAGTCTTCCCAAGCCTCCGTTGCCTAGTGCCGGATCATATTCGGCATCAAAAATTTCTTCCAAAGAAAAATTCGGTAATCCGTCAATTTTAATATCTTTAATAATTTCAAACAATCCCAAGTTATGAAGATTATTTTCCAGTGATCTGCCGATAAGGTATTCTATTGATAAATAATACACACGTTTTGAGTTGCATTGATTGTATCTGGCGATTGTTTCATACATTTTATCCATGGCAAATTCACGTACTGCCAAAGATATAGATTGAAGAGCCTCTTCTTTGGTAATTTCGCAAGTACGCTTACCGATAAAATATTTGATGTAATGTTCAATAGAAAGCTTTAATCTTGCACGATCAATTTCACTAATAATTGTAGAACCTTTATTCACTTTGTAATACTCCTATTAAAGATACGGATTTATCCCAAGATTAATCAAAATTGTTTGAAATATGGTTAATATATTTTTTAATTTAATAATTGTTTTTAATAATTCATCTTGTAAAATGATTTTAGACTATTTATAATCCGAACTGATTTTAGAACATAAATTGAGGTAATTAAATGAAACAACATTTTTTTGCAGGCGTTGCTGCAATAGCGTTATTATCTTCTACTCCGGTATATGGGCAAAATATTTTTGAAGCACTTGGAGAAACATATAATACAAACCCTACTTTACAGGCAGAGCGGGCATATTTGCGCAGTATAGATGAGAATGTTGCTATTGCAAAATCAGGGTATCGTCCGAACATAGCTTTAACCGGAGGCTATCATGATACCAATGCTGATAATGATAAAGGTTCAAATAACGGAGATGTAACATCTACAACAATGGCAGCCAAGTTGTCACAACCTTTATTTAACGGCTTTTCTACCGTAAATTCCGTTAAGTCAGCAGATCAACTGGTCAGAGCTGGGCAAAACAATTTATATAACGTTGAACAAAATGTATTTTTGGAAGCTTCAACGGCATATCTTGATGTTGTTAGAGATACAGCAATTGTTGAGCTGCAAAAAAACAATGAAAAATTGCTCAAAAAACGTTTAGATGAAACTCAACAACGTTTTAATGTCGGAGAAGTAACCCGTACAGATGTTTCTCAAGCCAAAGCCAGATATTCGCAAGCGATGTCAGATCGCATATCATCAGAAGGTAATCTTGAAGCATCTAAAGCTGTATATATAAAAATTATCGGAACAGAACCGCAAGATTTAGAAGAACCGATGGCGATTCAAGACTTTTTACCTGAAAATTATGATGAAGCAATTAATATTGCCTTGTCCAACAATTATTCTATTCGCCAAGCCAAGCATTTATTTAATTCAAAAGGCTATGAAGTTTATGCCAATATGGGCGAGTTACTGCCTCAATTGAGTTTTGATGCATCTGCTTCTAAAGTAGAAACCGAAAATGATAATAAACTTATTGGAGATAATACTACGGATAGCGTTGAATGGGGGCTTAATTTATCGATTCCTTTATACAATTCCGGAGCTAGCAGAGCTCGCATACGTCAAAGCAAACACCAAAAATGGCAAGCTCAGGAAGTTGTGCTTGAAACTGAAAGATTTGTAAAAGCTTCTGTTTCGAGTGCTTGGGAATATATGAAATCCAATGAAACAAAGATATCAGCCATTAAAGATCAGGTAAAAGCTAATGAAATTGCATTAGACGGAGTGCAAAAAGAAGAAGCTCTCGGAAATCGAACAATACTTGATGTTTTAGATGCTTACCAAGAACTTTTAAATTCCAATGTTAACGAAGTAAAAGCTCGTCGAGATTATTACGTTTCTGCAATGCAGTTATTGTTATCTATGGGTAAACTTACGGCAAAAGATCTTAAGCTTGGAGTTGACTTATATGATGCAAAAGAGTTTTACAAAGAAACAAAAGGAAAATGGTTGGCTCTCGAATAATTAAATCTTTTCAAGAGCTGTAAAAGATACTTGAAACTACATTATTTTTGTGTAAAATGGTTTCTAAAGTTAATAAATAGGAATGTAAACATGGCAGAAGAAAACGTTCAAGATATGGAAATGGAAGATATTTTATCTTCAATTAAGAATATTTTGGAAGAAGATCAAGCGATTTCCCAATCTGCGCCTATAACACAAGCAGATGTTGTTTCAAGTACACCGCTTGAAACACCTTCTCAGTCGGCAGAAATCAATCAAGTTGAAACAGAAGATATTTTAGAGCTTTCCTCTGACATGCGTTTAGAAGAAACTCCGGTTGTTGAAGAAATCAACATAGATGCTGAGCTTGATAAGGTTGATCAGTTGCCGGATAATATAAATGAAGGTAACGAAAACGCCGGTGTTACACTTGGTAGTGAAGATCTGGATTCTGATCCTTTTTATGAAACAGATACCTCTATTGAAAATATCGACACAGTTGTTGAAGATATTGTGCCGGAGACTATAAATAATGTTTCCAATCAAGATACTTCCTCTTTTGTTGAGATGGTAGAACAACCTATATCAGATGGAGTTGAAGAAGTTGAAAATACAGAAAATTCATTTGCAGATAATATTATTACAGAACAAGAAAGTGTAGAGTTAGTAGAAGAAAACAACATCTCGGTAGAAACTGAACCGGTAATACACACATCTGAACCCCAAATATCTGAAGTTGTAGAACAAGTTGTAGAACAAGTTGAAGAACAAGCACCGGAACAAGAAGCCAAAGCTGATGATGCTGTTGATGTATCCGCCAGTATTATAAGCAATTTTGCCAAATTATTTTCACAAGAAACTCCAACCGAACAGGAAACAAAAACTATTGAGATGCCGGCCGAACCGATAAGAGTTATCGGAGATGCTCAGTCGACTTTAGCCGATATCGTATCAGATGTTATCATGCAAATTATCGGAAAAGATGTTGCAACTCATTGGCAAGAAGGTCTTGATTATCATGCTCTTGCTCATCAAGAGATTGCACGTCAAACAAAAGAATGGTTAGAATTAAATCTTCCATCTGTTGTTGAAAAAATAGTTAAACAAGAAATTGAACGAGTGATGGCAAAGGTTGGCAATCATCAATAAACATTGTGCCGACCTCCAATCCTTTATGCCCCCGAGGATAGCCTTGAGGGCTTTTTGCGTAAAAATGAATTATCACTGAATTGGAATAAATAAAATGTTAGAAAAAAATTATAACCCTAAAGATTTTGAAGAAAGAATTTATAATGATTGGGAACATTCCGGAGATTTTAAACCGGATATGAGCAAAAACGCAGAAGCTTATGCTGTTGTAATTCCTCCACCGAATGTAACCGGAGTTTTGCATATGGGGCATGCCCTTGACAATACGTTGCAAGATATTTTAATCAGATATAATCGTATGCTTGGTAAAAAGGTTTTGTGGCAACCGGGAACAGACCACGCCGGTATTGCCACCCAAATGGTAGTAGAAAGAAATTTGGCCAAAGATGGAATTAGTCGCCATGATTTGGGAAGAGAGAAATTTATTGAAACTGTTTGGAAGTGGAGAGAACAATCCGGTGGTACCATTTGTAAACAATTACGTCGTTTGGGAGCATCTTGTGATTGGAGCCGAGAACGTTTTACAATGGATGAGGGGTTATCAAAAGCTGTACGCAAAATTTTTGTAAGTTTATATAAAGACGGCCTCATATACAAAGCCAAAAAACTGGTTAATTGGGATTCTAAGTTTATGACCGCAGTATCAGATCTTGAAGTTGTTCAAAAAGAAACTGTTGGCAAAATGTATTACTATAAATATCCCATAGATGGTTCTGATAATGAGTTTATTCATATTGCTACCACCAGACCGGAAACCATGTTTGGAGATACGGCAGTTGCAGTCAGTAAAGATAACGAAAAACTCAAACATCTTATCGGTAAAAACGCAATATTACCGATTGCTAATCGCCTTATTCCGATTATTGCTGATGATCATGCCGATCCGGAGAAAGGAACCGGAGCCGTAAAAATTACTCCTGCACATGATTTTAACGATTTTGAGGTTGGCAAACGTCATAATCTTCCTCTGGTAAATATTTTAAACGAAGATGCAACTTTAAATGACAATACTCCTTTTTCCGGTATAGATACTTTAACTGCTCGCAAACTTACCATAGAGAAACTTGAAGAACTGGGTTTGATGGAAAAAATAGAAGATCACCCGATGGTTATTCCCTATGGAGAACGTTCTGGAGTTATTATTGAACCGCTCATGACAGACCAGTGGTTTGTAGATGCTCCGGTTCTGGCCAAAGAAGCTATCAGAGTTGTTGAAGAAGGAGAGATGGAATTTATACCTAAGTCTTACGAGAAAACTTATTTTGAATGGATGCGCAATATTCAACCATGGTGTATATCTCGTCAACTTTGGTGGGGACACCAAATGCCTATTTGGTATGGTCCTGATGGAACAATCTTTTGTGAAGAAAATGAAGCAGAGGCTCAATTAGCCGCAGATAAACATTATGGAAAAATGGTTGAGCTTACCAGAGAAACAGATGTTCTGGATACATGGTTTTCTTCAGGATTATGGGCATTTTCAACATTAGGGTGGCCACAAAATACTGAATATTTGCAAACATTTTATCCGACATCAGTTTTAGTTACAGGGTTTGACATTATCTTTTTCTGGGTGGCCAGAATGATGATGATGAGCATGTACATGATGAAAAGAATACCATTCCGCAAAGTTTATATGCATGGTCTTGTTCGTGATGAGAAAGGCCAAAAGATGTCAAAATCCAAAGGTAATACGGTAGATCCTATGGAAACTATCGAAAAATACGGAGCAGATGCATTACGTTTCTTTATGGCCGCAATGGAAACTCAAGGAAGAGATGTAAATCTTAGTGAAACCAGAATAGCCGGATATCGCAATTTTGCAACAAAATTATGGAATGCCGCTCGTTTTGGTGAAATGAACAATTGCTCTTCGGTAGAAGGTTTTGAAAGCCATAATATCCAACATGCCGTAAATAAATGGATTATTGCTAAAGCTGAACAAGTAACCAAAGAAGTAACTGATAGTCTGAACTCATATCGTTTTTCAGATGCGGCTAATGCCATTTATCAATTTACTTGGGGTACATTTTGTGATTGGTACATAGAATTGATTAAACCCATGCTTTATGGAGAAGATGAAGTAACTAAAGAGGAAACCAGAGCTACCTTTGGTTGGGTATTGGATAGAATTTTGGTTGTTTTGCACCCGTTTATGCCATTTATTACAACTGAGTTGTGGAATAATACCGCCAAGCGTAACATCAAATTACTTCATCATAATTGGCCACATACTTCGGTTGGTGATAATCAGGCAATGTCAGAAATTGATTGGGTAATTGAACTTATTTCGGTTATTCGTTCTTTGCGTGCAGAAATGAATTTGCCTGCGGGAGCAAAATTAAATGTATTCTTAAAAGATGCAAATTTGCAGTCGCAACAAAATATTATAGATTTTAAGACTATGATATGTTCTTTGGCTCGACTTGAAAATATTGATGTTTTATCTGGAGATGTAACTTCGGATATGGTTCAAAGTGTATTTAGAGAAGCTTCAGTACTTTTACCATTAAAAGGAGTTATAGATTTTTCTGCAGAGCGTGAACGTTTGAACAAAGAACTTGCAACTCTAAATAAAAATTTAGAAGGATATGCTCGTAAGTTGGAAAACCCCAGCTTTGTAGAAAGAGCTCCACAAGCAGTTGTTGAAGAAGAAAAACGTCGTCAGGCAGAGGCATTGGAGAATAAAGCTAAAGTAGAATCTGCATTGAAACGAATAGCTGATTTATAAATAAAAAAGCGGTATTTAAATGAACTGTCCTCCAAAAATTTGGACAGTTCATAAAACCGCTTTTTTTTAATCAAGATAATTAAGTAAAGACATATTCAAAGCATTTTGCAAAACTGAATAAGATGCTTCAAGATTATATTGAGCAAGAATAGCTTTTGCTGCAGCTTCAGTCTGGTCAACATTCTTAAGAGAGTCGATACTTGTTTGTAAGTTATTTTTCACAAGTGTCAGATTTTCATCATTGCTCTTTAGCAATACATAGTTAGCACTGAGTTTAGATGTTACAGCATATATACTGGAATTTGTACCTGAGTTAGCAGGTTCGCTACTGTCATCAATACCACTTTGCATTAATTGCATAGCCGTATTTACAATATTTTTGGCCTTATTAACATCTATCAAGCCTTCAGCATTGGCAGGATTAGTTGTATCCACAACATTTCCCTGAGCGATTAAACCCATAGCTCTTATAATTTTTTCAAAACCGGCATCATTGGCAGTGATATCTAAAGTTATTGATTGATTTTCAGATATTCTGCGCTCAAGATTAAGGTCTCCACCGGTATAATAAGCCATCGTAGACATGCTCCAAGAACTTGAAGCAGCAACATATGTACTATCTGCTGAAAAATATCCCGGATCGGCTGTTACATTAAGACTTCCATCAGCATTCACACCTGTTACTTGCACTCTTGGGGCAACATTACTCCCCATATTATTCATTTCAATTACTGTTCCGATAGGGTAAGATTTGCTGATAGTCACACCGGTCGGATCATCAATTGCCGGTTCATCAACAATATTATGTCCGTCAGTTTTTTCGAAAGTGATGGTTTTTCCATCAGCAGAAACAGATTTTACAACATAAGAATTATTATTGTTTGCAGTTCCGCTTAATATTAAAGTATCACCAGCTTGTATAGTATTAAAAGCTCCGTATTCTGTGGCATTAAGAGTGTTTTTATCGGCATCGAACGTAAGTTTTCCTGTTGTTGCCGGAGTAGCACTGATTGACTTTTCTAAAAAACCGCCTTCGACATCGGGAGTTATTTTAAATTGATTTCCGCTTATTTTATCAAAAGTAATACCACCGGTTTGTTGAGCAGTTGTTGTTTTATTACATAAATTTGCCGCACTGTTATCAGGAAATTTAATATTCACGCCATCATAAAACTCTTGAAACTCAGCCAAATTACTGAATGGAAAGTTGATTGGAGAAACAGTAGCATCACCACCGCCGAATAAATACTTTCCGTTAGCAGATACATTGAGGGCATCAACCATCATTTGCAAAGATGTAAAAGCATAATTTTGCAATTCTGTCAGGTTATGAGCCTGATCTTGATTCATTGTATATGCTTCTCCGGTTTTAACACCGTTTGCAGATAAAATAGTAGATGTACCGTTAATTGTATAATATGGGAACTTAAACGTTTCTCCATCAAATTCAAATCCGGGATAATCGCCGGTAGGGTCTACTTTATCTTTAAGAGCTTGCATAACTTTTTCAGCATATCCCTCATTTCCTGAATCAGCAGCAATAGCAGATAAATCAATATTATTACCTGAACCGTCAACATTAGAAAAAGTATATTTTATACCATTTATGGTAATTGTTTTACCAACATATGTATCTTCATTATTATCAGTAAAGGTAATTTCACCGCCTGTATAATCCGGAGTTAATGTTTTGGCATCACTTCCGGAAAAATTATTAAGCATTGCCTGAAAATCAATTGCTGTATCAGTAATGGCGTCCATTGCGGTACTCATAGTAGTTATTTCAATATCAAGCAATTTATTATTTTCTAAAAAATTATTTGTAACATTGTAAGATGCTTCTAAATTTACAATACTATAAGCAGACATTCCGTATCCGGAGTAGGTTGGAGCCTTTAATCCGGTAACGCTTTGAAAGTTATACAATTCAAAAGTCTGCTTATTTTTAAGTGTTTGAGTAAGCAATCTCATATTTGTAGAATAAGTAGGAACTCTGGTCATAATTTATCCTCCTATACAATATTCAGCAACATATCCAAAATTTCTTTGGAAGCCGTAAATGCTTGAGCGCAAGCTGCGTAACTTTGTTGGAATATAATCATTTGTCCCAATTCTTCATCAAGATCAACTCCGCTGATTTGAGCTTCTTTAGTAGATATTGATTGCGTTAACGTTTGTTGATATTCAAAAGAATTTTGAGCATTACTTGTTTGAGATGCAATATTTCCGACAAAAGTAGCGGCATAACTTGCTAAATTTGTTTGAGTCTGAGCGATTGTGCCTGACTGTTTAAAGTTTTGTGATAGTGCAAAAACTTCCCCCATTTCGTTAGCTATTGAATTAGCTGCCGGACTCAATACATATCTTCCGGTAGATTTATTAAATTCAGGAGCACCACCGGCAATCAAACTCGGGTTGGTTGTAATATCTTGTCTTACTTTGATTTGTTGAGCAACACCTGCATTTGAAGGAGTTAGTCCCAAACGGCCTAAAAGGTTGTTTCCTTGTGTTTCTGAAATTTCTAATTGTCCGCCGTTTAGATTCTCTATTCTGAATACATAACCGCTTCCGTTTGGAACCAAAGAAGCCCTTATTGATCTGCTCAAAACCGGATCATCATTGATATTCTTTACAATTTGACTTAAACTGTCAGAAGGAGATATTGAAATAGTAGCATAATTAAGCCCGTATACTTCATCAGAAAAACTCCAAACAGTAGTTTGATTAACACCCAAATTAGCATTCAGATTAACCACATTTGAGTCATAAATATAATCTCTGTTATCATCAACAAAAACATCATTTAACCCGAAGAAATCAGCGAAGCCTGCATAAGTTTGCCCATATATACCGTTAGCTCCGGCATCAAAAGCGATAACGGCATCTTTTTGTTCAGTTCCCGGAGTAGAAGACATGGTATCAATTATAGATAAACCATATTCACTGTCACCGGTAGATATAATCAATTGCCCATCATTATTAAAATAAACTTCAGCTTGCGGTAAATTAGGTCCATTTGCGGAGCGCAACCAGTTTTGAATTGTCTGAGCCATATCATCAAGACTTCCTTGGGCAAAACCCAATTCACCTTTTAATGTTGTTGTTGCAAATTGTTCACCCTCAGGAGTAACAATCATCAAGCGAACATCTCCGCTCTCTATTTTAATATTTTGAACATAATTACCGTTATCATCTTGAAGAAATACTTTAGTTCCGGTAAGTGTTGAAGGCGTATTAGGATAGGCTGTTCCCCGGTTATGTACACTGTTTATGGTATCTTTAAGAGTACCTGAAAGTTCATCAAGTTGGCTTTGTAAAGATGGTAAAATAACATCACGAACTTCGATTAATCCTTTTATCTCACCATTTTTGATATAACCTGTTATATCCTTGCCATCAACATAAATTCCTCCGATACCACCGCTGGCATAAGTAACTGTTGGGCTTGTTTTTGCTACGGCAGCATGAGAAAGTTTATGAGGATCACTATCCAAAAGAGTAATTCCGTTTGTTGTTTGTATAACAATAGAACCGTTATCTCTTTTAAAATAGGAAATATCAATCATAGCGGAAAGTTCACGCAAAGCAGTATCACGTTGATCTTGTAAATCAGCAACACCATCATAGTTAAGCAATTCATATTTAACTAATTCTTCGTTGAGATGATCAATTGTATCCAATAATTTATTAATTTCTTCAACATTTTCGGTTATTTGTAAATCAGCATCGCCACGCAAAACTTGAATTTCGGCAGAAACAGAGTTTAGTCGTGCGGTAAGGGTGGTTGCCTGATTTAAAAGATTATATCTGCCGGCAGAAGATGTAACATCGGTAGCCAAGCTTTCAAAAGCAGTTTGCAGATCCGAAACATTTGCAGAAATAGAATTATTACCTTGAGGAGTACCAAGAGTAACTTCTATTTTGCTCAAATAATCATTTTTTGCAGAATAATTGTTTGTTAAAGAGTTAGAAGATAAATAGCTTTTTAATAACCCTTCATCAACTTGTCTGGTAACATTTCCCAGCTCTACCCCCATACTTGAGCCGGCTCTGACCACACTATGTTGCTGAGCAGTTTTACGAGAATATCCTTCAGTATCAACATTTGATACATTTCTGCTTATGATATCAAGTTGCCCTTGAGCAGCTTTCATACCTGACAATGAAGTTGTCAAACTGGGAATTAAAGCCATCACACACCTCCTACAAAGTTCTGTTTATGGCTAACGCATTCTTGTTATTATCCAACGGAGAATATGTTCCGTGCGCACCATAAGAAGTTGCATTATTGTTGTTTGTTACTTTTGCAATGTTAATGATAGTATTCATAACATTTTTGCTTGTTTCCATTCTGGTTTTAAGTAGCAGTTCATTCTCTTTCAAGATTTCATCTAATTCACGAGAAGCTTCTTTGAGTTCAGCCTTAAGATTTAAATCTGCCATTTTTAAGGATTCCGCATTTTTAATAAAGAATGCGCTTAAAGACCGATATGCTGAAACAGCTTTCATTTTTTGCTCATATAATTTTCCGACTTCCTCAGCATCAAATTTTTCTAAGGCTGTATTTTCCAATTCCAATATTTCGATAAACCCGTCAATAATATCGAGCAAATCAGCAAGTTTATTGTTAATTTCATTTACAGATAAATTTTCCATAGCACTTCTCCTTATCCGAGAAACTCTACTGAGTTTTGTTCTTGCATTTCCAAGATTGAACGCATTACCCAATCTTTAACGCCGACACCGCCGACTTTAGCCATTTCTTTACCGTATTGGTCTAATAACATTGATCTGTATATTTTTTCAGCATTTCCTCCGCCAAACATTCCGTTTGTAGAAACACCATCAAACATGCTTTCCATCATTTTTGTTAGAAAAAATGCTTCAAAATCTTCAGCTGATTTTTCTGCTTTTTCTAAATTATTATTAACTTTAGGTGCTTTGGTTGCCGAAAGCATATCAGCTTCAAACATGGCCATATTTGTTAACAAATCAGTCATCAGATCACCTCGATTTCAGCCTGTAAAGCACCGCTTGCTTTGATTGCTTGCAATATACTGATTAAATCACGTGGAGTAACACCTAAAGAATTCAACCCGTCAACTAATTCCTGTAAATTTATACCGGTATCCAATACCGTAAGTTTAGCATCAGTATCTTCATCAATTTCAATTACAGATGAATTGGTTACGACTGTTTCTCCATTTGTAAAAGGAAGAGGTTGAGAAACCAACGGAATATCAGTTATTTTTATGGTTAAATTTCCTTGAGCGATTGCCAAGCGATTAATTTTTACTTCTTTACCGATAACTACAATACCTGATCCTTCATCGATTACTACTTTAGCCAGTTGATCCGGTTGAATTTGCAATTGTTCTACTTTTGTCATAAGATCCACAATCTTACCTTTATAAGATGCCGGAACCTTCAAAACTATTGTAGCTGAATCAATAGCTTTGGCAGCAGGAGTACCAAGCATTGCATTAACTGCATCAGAAACTCTGCGAGCAGTTGTAAAATCCGGATTTCTTAAAGCGATGGTAATACTGTTTAAGCTTTCCAATTTAAAAGGAATTTCATTTTCGATAATAGCCCCACTGGGAATACGTCCTGATGTCGGAACACCTTTAGAAACAGATTGTGTGGCACTGCTGGCACTCACACCACCAACAGCAATTTGCCCTTGAGCAACAGCATAAACTGTTCCGTCTGCACCGCTTAACGGAGTAACTAACAATGTACCGCCTTGGAGATTTTTAGCATCACCTAGAGCACTGACCATGACATCAATCTTACTTCCCTGACGTGCAAAAGGAGGTAAATTTGCAGTAACCATAACTGCAGCAACGTTTTTAGACTTAATTTGGCCTCCACGTGCGTTGATACCGATATTATCAAGCATAGAAATCAGGCTTTCTCTGGTAAAGTCCACAGATTTAATATTATCACCGGTACCGTTCAATCCCACAACCAATCCGTAACCTATTAATTGGTTGTCTCTAATTCCCTCAAAGTCGGCAATATCTTTAATACGAGACACGGCATTTGCTTCTGATGATTGGAATATCAGAGCCAAAGAAACAAGAGCCAAACTGGCTAATTTTATGGTTTTTGCACGAAACATAAGCCTAAAACCTCAAAAGTTAAACATTAAACTTAAAGGTATATATGCAAATATCGTGCCAATAAGTCAGCTTAGTGTTTTAGGATTTCTTCGTGATCACTGAATGGTAATACTTTTCCCATTACATATTGCCCTGTTTCATGACCTTTTCCGGCTATCACCAAGACATCTCCGCTTTCTAATTCTGTTATTGCTGTTTCTATGGCAATAGCTCTATCCGGTATATTGATACCTTTGGGGCAAGAGCTTATAATTTGTTCTCTGATAGGAGCAGGGTCCTCAAAACGAGGGTTGTCATCGGTAATATAAACCACGTCAGCCAAATCATTAGCAATTTTTCCCATAATCGGACGTTTTCCTGCATCTCGATTACCTCCACACCCAAACACGACTTTTAGTTTGTTTGTTGTATGAGGACGTAAAGCTTTTAATACATTTTCCAAAGCATCTGGTGTATGAGCATAATCAACATAAATTGCGGCTCCGTTTGATGTTTGTTTTACTAATTCTAAACGTCCTTTTGCGCCGATTATTTTTGTAACATATTTTATTGCTTCATCAGGTTTTTTTGTTAATTCTGCAACAATGCCTAATGCACATAAAACATTCATTGCCTGAAATTCTCCGGCCAAAGGTATGTTGAGTGATAGTTGTTTTCCATAATAAACGATATCTAACTTTTGTCCGTTTACAGATGGAGTAGACTTAAGAAGTTTAATGTCGTTTCCATTTTTTCCGTAAGTTATAATCTTTTTATTACCGCAAGCATTTTTTATTCTCTCGAATACGTCGATATCAGCATTAAGCACAGCCACTCCGTTATCAACCAAATTTTCTCTAAATAAGATTAACTTAGCTTCAAGATAGTTTTCCATATTCAAGTGATAGTCCAGATGGTCTCTGGTAAGATTGGTAAATCCGGCAACATTTACTTTAACTCCTCCCAGACGATATTGGCACAACCCATGACTGGAAGCTTCAACAACCAGATGATTATATCCTTCATCGGTAATTTCTTTTAATTCTCGTTGCAAAACAGCACTTACCGGCGTTGTATTGGGAGATGGGATTGGAGGAAGATTGCCTTTAATCAGTCCGAGAGTTCCGTTACTTGCGGCTTTATAGTTCATCATTGTTAATATCTGTCGCACAAAATCAGCAATAGATGTTTTTCCGTTGGTTCCGGTAACGGCAGCAATATTCTCAGGTTGTTTACCATAATATTTTGCGGCAATTAATGCAAATTTTTTGGCAGGGTTATCTGTTCGCAATACAACAATATTATTGGGTACATCAATTTCACAATTATGGTTAACCACAACGGCAACGGCACCATTCTCAATAGCATCTGTTATAAACTTGTCATCATTAAGAGAGCCGAATAAAAAACCTTTTTTTACTTCTCTGGAATCAGCAGTAATTCCGGTAATTTCAATATTTATGTCAGTATTGGTAATTTCATTCAGTCTCATTTTATATTCTCCTTTTTTCACATATATCCCGATTTTAGTTCTAAACTCTAAAAAAGTATTTAATTTTTAATTATTATGAATTAAGATTATCTCAAGTCAGATAATTGACCAAAGGAAAGATAAAATGAAAGTCATAATATTTATTGCAATGTTGTTATTGGGAAACATGGTTCAAGCCAAACCCACAGACTTATACCTGTTTTATAATTCCGGTAGCAATAATATATCAGAAATAAACATTACGGCAGATGAATTGGCGAAGGTTTTTGATGATCTTTTCGGGCCGGCATCTGATGAACTACCTCAAGAGGTTAAGTATGCTGATTTTTATGTGTCAAAATTTGCCGATGGCGCCTATGTTTTTATTTTAAAAGCACCATTTAATTGCGGACAACTTGGCTGTAATACCAAAACATATTACAGAGACCATGAAGGTGATTTGATACCGGAAGGAGGTTTGTTTCCGGTTAAGTGTGTGGAACACGGTATAGATAAGTTGATATGCACCAAAGGCGGATATAAACCGGAACTTAAACAAGATCCCAAACCCAAGAAAAGGGGGCCGGTTCATTATCCGGCACCTGTAACAGAATAGGGTAATCATGTGGGCAAATAAAAGTAGTTTTTATCATATTTACCCATTAGGTTTTTGTGGCTGTACTCCAAATAATGACTACACTTGCCCGCCAACTTCAAGTATTCTCAAAGTATATGATTGGATACCGCATATTAAATCTCTGGGGTGTAATGCGGTTTATTTTGGACCGGTGTTTGAATCGGTAGCACATGGGTATGATACAAAAGACTATTTTAAGATAGATTGTCGATTGGGAGATAATCAAGATTTTAAGGCGCTGGTATCCAAACTTCATTCTTGTGATATAAAAGTTGTCTTAGATGGGGTGTTTAACCATGTCGGACGAGATTTTTTTGCTTTTGAAGATGTAAAACATTATAAGGCATCATCTCAATATTGCTCATGGTTTAAGCTTAATTTTAACCATAATAATCGTTACAATGACGGATTTTGTTATGAGGGGTGGGACGGTTGTGAAGATTTAGTTAAATTGAATTTGACCAATCCGGAGGTGAAAGAATATTTACTGAGCGCAGTTGCATATTGGATAGATGAATTTGATATTGATGGATTGCGTTTAGACGTTGCTCATTATCTCACTCCCAGTTTTATACATGAATTAAGAAGTATGTGCTTATCCAGAAAGTCAGATTTTTGGCTGTTAGGAGAAATGGTGTTTGGCAATTATAATCGCTTGGTAAATCCGGGAATGCTAGATAGTTGCACAAACTATGAATTATACAAAGCTTTATATTCATCTTGTAATGATGGTAATTTACATGAACTTTCACATACACTAAACCGCCAATTCGGAGCAAATGGAATATATCGAGGTCTTAATTTATATAGTTTTCTGGATAATCATGATGTTTCTCGTATTGCTTCCGTTATCAAAAATCCTCTTCGCCTGAAACCTCTTTACGGTCTTTTGTATACATTACCGGGAATTGCATCTGTATACTATGGTAGTGAGTGGGGCGCAACCGGAGTGAGAGAGCGTAGCGACTCGGAAGTAAGGAACAGTTTTGATGCTCCGCAAACAACAGACTTAACCACTCACATTTCTTGGTGGACAAATTTCCGAAACAACTCAAAAATATTATCAAACGGGCAATATCAAGAGCTTGAAGTTCGCAAAGAATTGTTATTTTTCAAGCGTTACATTGGGGATGAGGAGCTTTATTTTGGAGTGAATATTGGGGCAGAACCTCAGGAAATTTGCTATAAAAATCACAATATAAGTATTCCTGCATATTCAATAGAAATAATAAATTTTTGACAAATATTAAAAAAATCTAAAAAAAGATTATATTTTTCTTGATTTTAAAATATTTTTTGCTATATTAAACAAAAATTAGCGAAAATTTACAAAACGTATTTCAACTCCAAAATAAGGATTAAAATTATGAAAAAGTTTTTAGTATTAACATCAGTAAGCTTGATTTCCGCATGCAGTTGCATGGATGAAGTTACTCTTTTTGATAATGAACCTGTTGTAGAAGAAAGAGTTCAGGCTCGTCCTCAGAATTGTGATTATTTTGATGGTCAAACATGTTACCGTTATGTACACCGTGTTCGCCAACAGCCGGTAATCCGTTATCGTGAACCGATGGTTGCATATCAAGCTCCGGTAGTGTCATCACAATCTTGCAATTCTTGCAATAAGTGTTCTGTATCTCAAGAGACAAAAACTTGTGAAGACAGCATTCATGAAACCAGAGAACCGGTTGAAGTAATATACAAAAAAACCACATATAAGACTGTATACCAACCGCAAACAACAACATCTGTAAGCTATGAGAGAGTTCCCTATACAACAGCTACACAAGCAATAGAAACCAGAGTTGTTTCAGATCCTATTACAATTGTATCTCCGGCTCAAGCTCAGGTAGAAGTTATAACTCCTGTTAATGCCGAAGAAGAAATTCTCCTCAATGTCAAGTAATCAACTTTGACAATCCCCAAAAAACTCCTGCTTCCCCAAGCCGGAGTTTTTTTGTACTTAAAGCAATAAAAAGCAAAGGTCACTTTGATAAGTGGCCTTTGCTTGATGATTATGTATTAAGGTCTGTCAAAACAATTTTCTCTGGTTGTCGGGTTTATACAAGTTCCGTTAATTAATTTACAACCGCCGCCGGTACAACCTGTTAGTAAGTAATAGGTTGACCCGTTACAAGAACATTCTTTATAATTTCCTTTTTCATTGGGGGTTTGGGTTAATTTACTTACAGAAGTTTGAAGTTCATCTGCGCAGTAAGATGGGCAATCTGAGATGGATTCATTGTTATTGCTACACTGCTTCTCCCATAGATTATCAGGTATACACCCATTTCCGTTGCAGTCCCATTTAAATCCATCCGGGCAACGACATTTTGCATAATCCCTTGAACATTCACAGTATTCTTTTATGGCACGTTTGTCATTACAGATTGGGTCATCATCTATATGACTATAGCCAACACATGATTTAGAACAGTCTTCATAGCACTCTCTGGCATCACCTTCATATCCGTCCTCACATTTTAAGAATTTATATTTGGTAACGTCACCACAATTCATTGAATCATACTCTGCATGAGCAATTTTATCAGATGCGGATAGTGTGTATTCACCAAAGTTGCAACATTCTTTACATCTATCCTGACACGGGAAAGGTTGAGATATTTTACAAACATCACAATTTTTATCTTCCACATCTATACATGGATCTATTTTTATACACCCTCTGGCATTACCTTCATATCCGTCTTCACATTTTAAGAATTTATATTTGGTAACACCGGTTCCGTTACAGGTATAGCTATCATATACGGCATGTTCTATCTTATCTGTTGCAGATAACTGATATTTGCTAAAATCACAACAATTCTTACAATATCCGTTACAAGGACTCAAATGATAATCTTGACAACCGTCATTACAAGTTAAACGTTCAATATTCTCACATGGATCATCATTAGTATCGGTATCTTCCTCTGGACATGGAGTGGTGTTCTCTCCATATTTACATCCTGTTTTCTTATATTTGGTTGTGTCATCACCACATCCCGGAGTACAACTTTCATACGTTGCATTAGAATCACTTTCGGATGTTAACGTATAACCCGAACAATCTCTTGGCGTACAAGTGTTACATACTTCACACTTACTTGGGCATTGAGAATAATATGTCATACAACCCAAAGTTCCACATTGTTTGTCCTCTAATCCTGTACATGGGTCAGAATTACATTCTTTACATTTACTTGAGCATTGAGAATAATATGTCTTACAACCTAAATCTCCACATTGTTTATCCTCTAATCCTGTACATGGGTCAGAATTACATTCTTTACATTTAGTTGAGCATTGAGAATAATATGTCTTACAATCCAAATCTCCACATTGTTTATCCTCTAATCCTGTACATGGGTCAGAATTACATTCTTTACATTTACTTGGGCATTGAGAATAATATGTCATACACCCCAAAGTTCCGCATTGTTTATCCTCTAATCCTGTACATGAGTCAGAATTACATACTTCGCATTTACTTGAGCATTGAGCATAAGATTGTTTACACCCCAAATCTCCGCAGTCTAAGCCGGTCAATCCCTCACAAGGATCTTCATCTTCTTTCATAGGTTCACAATCGGTACCTTGCGCATTAAGTGTATAATCATCAAAGCATTTTGTTATTTTATAATAAACCATTCCGTCACAATCTTCGCATGTACTGTATTGGGCGTATTGAGGCATTGTATTCAAACTATAATCACTGCAATCAATATTACATTCTCCGGCAATTTCGCATTTATCTTCACAATCTTCCCAATATTTTTCACATTCTTCATCAAGACCGATTCTCACATCTTCTCGATTATGACAATTATCCG
>SUUR01000038.1 GCA_015062435.1 Alphaproteobacteria bacterium
TCTGCGGAAACCAATTGTGTAATTGGTCTTTGCTATAAAACAGGAGGTTTGAGATGAGATATTTATTGGTAACAACAACGATTATTGCCGGTTTGGCATATACATCATCGGCTTTGGCGCAAACTTGTACGGCGGCTCCGTCCTGTGAAGAAATGGGGTATACTCAAAGTGCATCGGATTGTACCGGAAAAATCTCACTCAGATGTCCGTTTGATACGACTGCTTATTTTTGTGCAGAAATCGGCAGTTGTGACTTTAGCGAATATCCCTTAACCGAATGTCCTACCGGCGGTAATTGCTCAAACATAACCTGTGACGGCATGACGAAGTATAAGCTAAACAGTTGTAATTCAGGGTATGAAATAAATTCTGACAGCACAACTTGCACGGCTTGTAACTTTACAAGCTATCCTTTAACCCAATGCCCATACAATGGTTATTGTTCTTATTATACTTGTGGTGGAACAACGAAATATAAACTTACGTCTTGTAGTAGCGGTCTTTATGTATCAGGTAACACTTGTAAATCTTGTTCTTCTATATGTTATAATAACACTTGTCAAGGCAATCTAGATGGTTGGAGTAGTGAATGCAATTGTTATACTTCTTGTTGCTCGGGTAGTTCATGTGACGTCCCTTGGTAACAAAAATCCCTTTGTGAAGAAAGTGTTGATTGGTAATAAATAATAATTAGCGGAAAATGTCATATTTGCAATATTAGCAAATTTACCGGTTAGCTGTTAAAATAAAAAGAAATTAAACGGATATATTTATAGTGCCAAATCAACATTTATTCCGGCGGCTCTGATAATTTGAAGCATTTCTGCCATGTAAACTTTTTCAGTATAATGTAAACGACCGTCAACGACACAAACTTTTAAAGCTTCTTGGCATAAGTAATCTATTTTATCAGGATTTTTATAATCCAAATTTTTAAAAGCTTCGTAAAAATCTTTGCTGTCTGGATTTACTGTTTTGATATAAGTTTCCAAATATTTCTTACTCAAATTTTGAGCTTGGGTTGATTGTGCCGATATATACTCTATTATTATTTTTTCTTTGAGAGTAGAATAGTATCCGCAACAGTTTGCAATAAATGTCAGAATTGTTAATTCTGATTTAAGGTGACCGATTATTTTATTATCATGTATATTTTTAGCAACAGCTACCGATGCATCTTTAGTTTCAGTCTTCTCCGCATAGAAATCTTTTATGAAATCTTTTATATTTCGATATAACTTTTCAGTACTGATATCATATATATCATGAATAAATGCAGAATCAAAAATATAAGATTTTTGTCGATTATAAAAATAGATATCCAAAAAAATATTTCCCTCTTTTTCCAAAACATCTTTTATGGCAACATTTTCTTCGTAAATACGATTATTGTGAAGTAAATGGACTGTCATATTATAAAATCTGGTTGATGCACTCATAATACTACCTTTTAATCTAACAAATTACAGAGTTGCGATACATATTTTTTTATGGTTTCCACCCTTACCGCATATTCAGATAAATCTTTTTCAATAAATATTTTTTGATCAGGACGAACTTTGATTGCTCCGAATGACGAAAAAATATATTCCATCAATTTTTCAGGTTTTGAAAAAGTGTTGCCTTTTAATGATATCAAAATTCCTTTAGAACCGGCATCTATTTTATCTATTCCTGCTTTTCTGCACATGATTTTTATTTCTACGGTTTTAAGTAAATTACCAACTTCCGGCGGAATGGCTCCAAAACGATCTATCAGTTCTTCTTTCATATCTGCAATAGCGTTTATGTTATCAATCTCCCCTATCCGTTTATATAGTCCCAAACGAACACCCAAATCCCTAACATAGGTTTCAGGAATCATAATCGGAATACCAGTAGTGATTTGTGGAGCCCAATCTTGAGATTTTGATTGTTCGCCTTCTGCAATAGCTCCTGAACGCAGACGCAATATCTCTTCTTCCAGCATATGATGATATAAAGATATTCCAACTTCTTTAATGTGGCCGGATTGTTCTTCTCCAAGTACGTTACCGGAACCTCTGATATCCATATCGTGACTGGCTAACGAAAAACCAGCACCTAAGGTATCTAAAGCTTGTAAAATGTTTAATCTGCGTTCGGCAATCCCTTTTAATTGACGTTTGGGAGGAATCGTAAAATAAGCATATCCTCGTTTTTTGCCCCTACCGATGCGACCTTTGAGTTGATATAGTTGGGCTAAACCAAACATATCCGAACGATAAACAATCATGGTATTTACCGATGGCATATCAATTCCGGATTCTATAATGGTAGTAGATAAAAGCATGTCAGCTTTACCTTCGGAAAAATCATTCATAACTTCTTCTAATTGACGAACCGACATTTGCCCATGTGCTACCAATATCTTGATATCAGGAACCAAAGTTCTTAATTCTTGTTCTATTCCAAAGATATCAGAAACTCTCGGACATACAAAAAATATTTGCCCTCCCCTGAACTTTTCTCGATAAATTGCTTCTTTTATCATAACTTTATCAAATGGCATAACAAAAGTTCTGGCTGCCAATCTGTCAACCGGTGGAGTTGCTATAATGGAAAGTTGCTTTACTCCGGTAAGAGATAGTTGTAACGTTCTAGGAATGGGAGTAGCGGTAAGTGTCAAAACATGAACATCTGATTTTAATTGCTTGATTTTTTCTTTATGTGCTACACCAAAATGCTGTTCTTCATCTATTATCAAAAGTCCTAAATTGCAAAATTTTATATCTTTAGACAATAAGGCGTGAGTTCCGATAACAATTTCTACCGAACCTTCCTCCAGTCCTTTTTTGGTTTCTGCGGATTCTTTGGCACTTACTAACCGAGATAACATCTTTACTCTTACAGGAAAACCGGACATACGTTGCTTGAAGTTAAGATAATGTTGGCGAGCCAGTAGTGTGGTGGGAACAATTAAAGCAACTTGCGCTCCACTGCTTGCAACTGCAAAAGCGGCTCTGAGAGCAACTTCTGTCTTGCCAAAGCCAACATCTCCGCATACCAATCTGTCCATAGGCACGGTTGTGTTTAAATCTGCCAAGACGTCGTGAATGGCATTAAGCTGATCTTCGGTTTCATCATAAGGAAAACGAGAACAAAAATCATCAAATATCCCTTGTTGAGGAATAAAGCAATCTGCTTTTTTTAATTGGCGTTCAGCTGCTATTTTTATCAGTTTTTCCGCAATATCCTTAATTTTCTGTTTTACTTTGGCTTTTTTGGCTTGCCATGCAACTCCGCCTAAAGTATCAAGTTGAATATTTTCATCATCAGAACCATAACGTGACAAAACATCTATATTTTCTACCGGAACAAAAAGTTTATCATCATTAGCATAGATAATTTTGAGACAGTCATGCGGAGCTCCTCCGGCTGTAACATTTTCTAATCCCATAAAACGACCTATACCGTGTTCTATGTGTACGACCAAATCACCAACCGATAATGATGAAATATCAGCGATAAAATCTTTTGATGTTACTTTTTTGGAATGGTGTCTGTTTTGACGTTCCCCTAAGATATCCTGCTCTGATATAAGCAAGAAATCTTTGCTCTTGAAACCATGTGCCAGAGGCATAATTGTCAGAACAGTCTTATCTACCGACTTTTTAAGGGCTTCTGCCCAAGTATCTGCCAAAGTTATCGCTGATACTCCATATTCATTTAAAAGTGAAGCTATTCTTTCTCTTGAACCTTCTGTATAACATGCTATAATTCTTTTTAGAGATTTGTTTTGATTGAGATAATCTTTCAGTTCCGTATAAACTTGTCCGGCTGCAATATTCTTGGCACTGGAAAAATTGCGAACAGGAATAACATCACAATTTGATATTTCATCGGTATCAGGTACAGATAATGGTGTAAAATTAACATTGCATCTTTTATCGGATATTGCTTTAAATTCAGCAGATGTATAATATAAAAGTTCCGGTTTTATCGGACGATAGTTATCAATTTCTGTGGCAGATTTAACTTGCAATGCTTCTAATCTGGCCTGATAATAATCTGCAATACTTTCTGTTTTGGCCTGAAGTGCCTCATTTATGTTTTTACCTAAAATTAATTTTGCATTGGGAAGATAGTCAAATAAGCCGATTAGTGAATCTTCATAAAAAAACGGTAACCAATTTTCCATACCAAGATACTTTTTACCGTTAGATACAGCTTCGTAAATTTCATCATCCTTAAAAACGGAGCCAAAAGCTTCTCTATATTTACCTCTAAATGTTTTTATGGTATTGTTATCTAAAATTACTTCACTCATAACTCGAAAAACGTATGATTTAAGTTCTCCGATTGTGCGCTGGGTCATAACATCAAAAGTACGAATACGTTCAATTTCTTCATCAAACAGATCTATACGCAACGGATGTTCTGTTCCAACCGGATAAATATCTACGATATCACCTCTTACGGCATATTCTCCGGATTCAAAAACCTGTTCTACACGAGTATAACCGTTTATAACCAAATAGTGCAAAAAATCATCAAATTTCAATTCACTACCAACAACAAGTTCACGCACAGCATTAACAAAAATCTTTTTAGGAGGAAGTTTTTGAATGATTGCTCCCATGCTGGCAATGGTTATTCTGGAGCGTTTGGGAGTGGGATTTAAGGCTAATTCAGATAAGGTTTTTATACGCTCTGCAACAATGCTGGAATTGGGAGATACTCTATCATAAGGTACGGTATCCCATGCAGGAAAACGTAGCACTTGAACTTCAGGGTTGATATATTCGAGCAAACTTGCCGTATTGACAAGTTCAACGCCGTCACTCACGATATATAAAATATCTTTAGTTTGTGCAGAAAAATCTTTAAGCAAAAAGCTATCAAACCCTTCTGCCACAGATGATATGGTATATGACTTCAATTTGTTAATATCGTATTGCATTTTTTTATCATTGGTTTATTCTTGATAACAGAATATAAATGATGTTTACCAATTTGTCACCATATTTAAGTGAAAATATTATGAGACCAGAAATTCTATATCCATTGTTTGCTGATATATCTACTCTTAAAGGAGTTGGAGAACGTACTCATAAGCTGATTACCAATCTGATAAACGGTAACAAATTAGTTAATATGCTATGGCATTTACCAACAAATATCATTGACAGAACCTATGCCCCAAAACTTATAAATGCAATTCCCGGAAAAATTTGTACCATTGCAGTGAAAGTCGTGGAACATATTGCTCCAAAAACAAATAAACAACCTTATAAAGTTATTGTAGAAGATGAAAGTGAGCAACTTACCATTATCTTTTTTAAGGTTTATGCCCAATCTATTGCTAAAGCTTTGCCTGTGGGATCAACCAGAGTCATTAGCGGAAAATTAGAATCATATAATGGGCAATTGCAAATGTCTCACCCTGATTATATTGTAAAACCTGATGAAATATCAAAAGTTTTAGGAATAGAAACAGTATATCCGCTAACTGCCGGTATTACCAATAAAATGATGTCTAAATATATGCAACAGGTTATTTGTCGTATTCCCAAATTTCCGGAATGGCAAGATGAAAAATTTTTATCTAAACAAAAATGGGGGGGATTTAATGAAGCTATACTTAAAGTTCATAACCCCAAGTATCTGACAGAACTGGAACCTTTTGCTCCGGAAAGGTGCAGGTTGGCATATGACGAGCTATTGGCAAATCAACTGGCATTAGCGATTGTTCGGCAAAAAATCAAAAAACAAGTCGGAAGAAGTTTATGTGGTGATGGAAGATTACGTAATAAGATTTTAGATTGTCTGCCTTTTACATTAACTCAAGCTCAAAAAAATGTTTTAAGCGAAATTTATGAAGATCAAAAGCAACCATATAGAATGTTGCGACTTTTGCAAGGTGATGTCGGAAGCGGTAAAACTATTGTTGCATTGCTCTCAATGATTAGTGTCGTTGAATGCGGTGCTCAAGCCGCAATTATGGCTCCTACGGAAATTTTGGCTAAGCAACATTTGGAAACCATTCAATCTTTGTGTGAAAATATCGGCGTGAAAGTTGCTCTTCTGACAGGAAAAACCAAATCTAAAGAACGAAAAAATATTATTAACGCTCTGCAAAACGGTGAAATCAATATTATCATCGGTACCCATGCACTGTTTCAGGAAAGTGTAATCTTTAAGGATCTAGCTTTTGTTGTTGTTGATGAACAACACAGATTTGGTGTGCATCAGCGCCTTTTGTTGTCAGAAAAAGGAAATAAAGCCGATATTCTTGTGATGACAGCAACTCCAATTCCCAGAACTTTGGTACTTACAGCATATGGAGATATGGAATATTCTAAAATAGATCAAGTTCCGGAAGGCAGAAAGCCTGTGGATACCAGAGTAATCCCTCTGAATAAACTTGCCGAAGTGGCAACAGCTCTTAAAAGAAAAATAGAAACAGGAACACAGGCTTATTGGGTTTGCCCGTTGGTGGAAGAATCCGAAAAGTCTGATTTGGCAGCTGCAGAAGAACGCTTTGTTGCTTTACAAAAAATATTTGGCGATAAAGTCGGATTGGTTCATGGCAAAATGAAAGAAAAAGATAAAGATGAGGTCATGGAACGTTTCAAAAATGGTGAGATTAAATTGTTGGTTGCTACTACCGTGATTGAAGTTGGTGTTAATGTTCCTCAAGCAACAATTATGATTATCGAACATGCCGAACGTTTCGGGCTGGCACAACTGCATCAGCTAAGAGGACGTATCAAGCGTGGATTTGAGGCATCAACATGTATGCTGATGTATAACTATCCTCTCAGTGAAACAGCTAAAGAAAGATTGAATATCATGAGAGAAAGCGAAGATGGATTTATGATTGCAGAAAAAGATCTGGAATTAAGAGGCGGAGGAGAAATTTTAGGAACCAAACAAAGCGGATTTGCAAATTTTAAAATTGCCAATATGGAAGTACATAAAAATTTATTACATATAGCTAATCAAGACGCAAAGCTTATTTTGGAACTTGACCCTAAATTGGAAAGTTTAAGAGGAAAAGCTCTAAGAACCCTACTCTATCTGTTTGAAAAAGATGATACCGTCAGAAATTATCGTGGTTAATCTAATCTTGACTTAAAATTATTTTAAGGTTACAACAAGCTAAGTTTTTTCATTAACAAGAAAGTTTTATAATGCCTGATAATAAGCCAAATATCCGCAAAACATTTGCTATAATTTCTCACCCAGATGCCGGTAAAACAACTTTAACCGAAAAGTTACTCTTGTTCGGAGGTGCAATCCAACAAGCCGGTGCGGTTAAAGCTCGGGGAGAAAACAGACGTGCTCATTCTGACTGGATGAAAGTGGAACAAGAAAGAGGAATATCAGTAGCATCTTCGGTAATGACTTTTGATTATAATAAAATTACTTTTAATCTGCTGGATACCCCCGGACATGAAGATTTTTCCGAAGATACTTATCGGGTTCTTACTGCCGTTGACTCTGCCATAATGGTTTTGGATTCAGCAAAAGGTATTGAAACTCAGACTAAAAAACTTTTTGAAGTTTGTCGTTTGAGAGATGTTCCTATTTTAACTTTTATCAATAAATTAGATAGAGAAGGACAAGATCCGTTTGCATTACTTGATGAAATCGAAAAAACTTTGGCTTTAGATGTTACACCTGCAAGTTGGCCAATCGGTAGCGGAAAAGATTTTTTGGGATGTTATGATTTGTTTGGTGACAGATTAATCTTAATGAACAAAAATGGTGATAAATCTCAAATCAACGCAACAATTGAAACATGTAGCGGACTTGATGATGAAAAATTAGATAAATTATTACCTTCACACATGGTTGCTAAATTACGTGAAGATATTGAAATGATTAAAGAGTTATGCCCTAAATTTGATTTAGATGCCTATTTGGCAGGAACGCTAACTCCGGTATTTTTCGGAAGTGCAATCAACAACTTTGGTGTGCGTGAAGTTTTGGAAGGACTACATCAAATCGCCCCTACTCCACGCTCTCATCCTGCGGTGGAAAGAGAAATTTTGCCAACAGAAAATAAAGTGAGCGGATTTATTTTCAAAATTCAAGCGAACATGGATCCTAAACATCGTGACAGAATTGCTTTTATGCGTATTTGCTCAGGACACTTCAAAAGAGGTATGAAACTATTACAAGTGAGAACAGGTAAAGAAATTAAAGTTCCTACTCCGGTAATGTTTTTGGCTCAGGAGCGAGAATTGGCCGAAGATGCCTTTGCCGGTGATATTATCGGTATTCCCAATCACGGACAACTCAGAATTGGAGATACACTTACAGAAGGTGAAAAGTTTAATTTTACCGGTATTCCGGCTTTTGCTCCTGAATTATTAAAATCAGTTCGAGCTTTGGATCCTTTGAAATCAAAACATTTGGGAGACGCCTTAAAACAAATTGCCGAAGAAGGTGGTGCCAGCATATTCAAACCGATTATCGGTGCTGAGTGGATTGTGGGTGTGGTTGGTGTGTTGCAATTTGAAGTTATGGCTGACAGAATTAAAAATGAATTCGGATTACCGGTTATGTTTGAACCTACACAGTATTTTACCGCACGTTGGGTTGGTTGCAATGATAAAACGGAATGGAGCAAATTCGAAAATGCAAATCGTATGAATTTGGCCGAAGATAATGACGGAGCTGTTGTATTTTTAGCTCGTAACGGTTGGCATCTGAACAAAACTATGGAAGACTTTCCCAAAATTAGATTCAGTAAAACACATGAATTGGTGAGTAACAAATAACAAGAAAGCCTTTCTGTTTTTGGAAAGGAAATGATTATGTAAAATGAAACATTCTTCATTGCGAGTATTATCATATCCTTTTATTTTATTCGGATATAATAATATCATAGAATTTTGGATGTGTTAATTATCAAAGTTAGTAGATGGAAATATTTAGGCAAAAGGATCATTACTGCACATGCAGGGGAATAAAGTAGATGCCATAGCAAACACACCATTGTTTACAACACAATATATATCTACGTTTTCATCTAATTCACAATATTCTTGACAATTATAATAACGTTCACAGCACCAAGTAGCACAACCGCAACTATTATTAGAGTACGCCGGATATTCACAATCTACACATATTTCTGAACAGTCCTGTTTATTTTCACAAGATTCTGAACAATACCCGTCACGATATACGCCACCTACATCATCGCAGTCATATTCACTATCGCAGTCATATGGAAAGTAGTCACTAACACAATATTCAGAACACATATCTGAATCAGCAGAACAAGTATATCCCTCACAATATTGCCAATCTCCACCACATTCATAGTATCCTTCGCACGGATTATCTTGTACACAAGTATTGCCACTTTTATTGTATCTGTAATTACAGCTATCAAGCTTATATTTAATAACATTACCGCAAGTATAATTAGAGCAAGTACCGTTGGCATCACAACTGCTCAAAGGATAATTTGTAAAATTACAGGCGTTGCAAGTTAACCCATCGGAGCTGAGTTCATAACTGTTTTGACAACCGTCTAATTTGTATTGAGTTAATTCCGAACAAACGCCATTATCAGGACATGTTTCTAAAGGATATTCACTAAATCCGGATT
>SUUR01000039.1 GCA_015062435.1 Alphaproteobacteria bacterium
TGAATGCATGTTGTGATTTTAGTAGTTATCCATTAACTTCTTGTCCGGAAGGTGGAATTTGTACACATAAAACCTGTGGTGAAACTACTAAGTACTACCTTCTCAGTTGCAAATCGGGATATAATAAGAGTGGTAACACTTGTGTATCTGCTTGTTCCGAATACTATGAATGTGGTGGAGATTGGCAATATTGTACCGGCACCACTTGTCCGACTGATTCTTCTTTATGTTCTGAGTATTGTGATGATGACTACTTCCCGTATTCTTGCGATAGTGAATCTCTTTGCGATGATGCATGGGGCGTATATCGTGACGGTTATTGCTCCGAAGAATGTGAGGAAGACAGTGGTAGTAGTGATAGTTGTTCCGGAGTATGTATTGATGAAAGCTCTTGTGATGCACCTTTCCGTTATAGTAGCACATGCGGTTGTTATACCACATGCTGTGACGTAATATACACAGAGTGCATAAGTTATTGTGATGATAGACCATCAGATTACGATGAGTGTTATTCAGGAACAGTATGTCCTTGTTTTTAATTCCGCCATCAATATTTATATACTGGGAATTGTAATTGCCACGCTAAGACTACCTGATCCAGAGTCGTATTTATCCTTTGGGCAAGTGATGCTATAATTTATTTACGAGCTTCTTTAACTGCTCTTTGTGCTGATATAAATGCTGTTTCCAGACAACATGGGTGATTTTTCATAGTCCAGTCACCGGCAACAAATACATTAGGATAACGGCTTAAAGCGTTGTCAGGCCTTAATGAATTGGTATATTCATCTTGAGATATGGTGGCGTATTTGTGTTTATAAGCCTTAAACGGTGGGATAAAGGCAGAATTTACACCTCTTAGAACATCAAGCTCTTGCCATATTTGACGAGCTAATTCAGGAAGCGGAGTTTCTATATTATTGGCAACAGATATTGTAGTGCTTACTATACGATTGCTTACAAAAACCCAATCAGGTATACCGTTTATGACGGCAATTAAAGATGCTCCTTGCGGTAAAAATAAATTTTCTGATGTATGATAAAAAATATTGATAATGCTATTATGAGGCAATACCGGTTCATTCATTAATTGTGAATATGATCTATTATCAATTGCCAAAATAACCTTATCTTCAGAACCTAGTTCAACTTGACGATTGTTAAACACTAACTGGGCTGCCCTGCCAAATTGGCTTTCTATTTTATTTAGTCTGCAATTGTAAAGAACTTCATCAGGTGCAGAAGCTAAATGATTGATTATGCGTTGACTTAAATCTTGTTTGGAAAAATAAATTTTACGCTTATTCTTGGTATATGGAAAGGTTTGTCTTAAAATATATTTTTTGATTGCAGAAGATATATTTTCTTCTGATGTATTACATGCTGATTTCAATAAATGTCCTAAATGTTTTTTACTGAGTTTGGATATATTACCGGTTGCGTTATCATAAAAATTAATGTCATTTTCCCATTCTTGAGAAGTTACATACTTTCTTAATTGACTATTGGCTCCGATAATAACATGGGTAGCATTGTCTAGTTTTTTATCCCAATCAGAATCCGTGAAAGAATGACATCTTCCTCCTAAGCAAGATCCTGCTTCATAAACAACAACTTTATTTTGTTTTTCTTTTTGTTTGAGTATTTGTGCGCAAAATAAACCGGAAACCCCTCCTCCGATAATATGGTATGTAATTGGGCGCTTAGACATTTATCTTCCCAAAAATGCTTTGATTATTAGACATAGTTTATTTATTTTGCTTATCTTGGGTTTGGGAGATATAATTTCCCATCCCCTATTCTTCATTATATCAAAATAACGTTTGTAAATATCTGTCATCATTCTTATTTGGCGCATGGTCTTTTTGGGTAATTGCTTAACAAGTTCAGAAGCCTCTTTATAATCAGCTTCTGCAAGTTGCGAAAGTTTTTCTCTGGCAATTACCAAATTTTTATCTACCAACACGTTAAGCGGATCTTTAGATACAATGCCGGCTTCTGCAAGCATTTGTGCCGGTATGTATATGCGTTTTGCTTGTGCATCTTCTTTTACATCTCGCAAGATATTGGTAATTTGCAGTGCTCTGCCTAAACAAGTAGAAAGTTTCTCTATAAGTTCTTCATCTTCGCAACCGAATATACGCAAGGTAAGATTACCCGGTACTCCGGCAACTCCTCGACAATATTTATTAAAATCTTCAATATCAGGAGCTTGTATCGGCGTGGGCAACTCCATAGATATGCTATCCAACATTTTTACAAATTCTGTTTTTGGTAATTTAAAACGCATACAATTTTTATATATTTTTCTTCCGATATCCGTTGTGGGAACTTTTTTGTCATAAATATTATCCAGTTCGGTTCGCCATGCTTTTATAAGTTCTTCTTTTTCCGGTATGGGCAGATCTCCATCAACAATATCATCTATATGTCTGAAAAACGCATAAATTGTAAACATAGCATTACGCTTTGGGGTCGGTAAAAGGCGCATACTCCAAAAAAATGATGTTCCGGAACGTTTGACTATTTTTTTTATATTTTTCATTTGATTATGTTGCACGACTTTGTCCTCACAAATACGCTACTCCATATTCCATACATAATTGCCTTGCCCCAATCAATGATATTTAAGCTCGGAGTACGATAAATAACATCTCCTTTTTCTATTTTTTTTAGCATAGAATTAGTTAAGGAAATGATAACACCCAATTCAAATTTCAGCGGTATATCACTGATAAGGCTTATTATAATCTTAGAATCGGAAAGCATGGATTGTAAACGCTCTACCAACTCCAACAATAATGCTTTAACCGATGGAGTTGATTTATCCAAACAAAAATCAGACATTCTTACATCAAATCGAGTCAAAAAATCTTGCGGAATATAACAACGATGCAAATTACAGGCATCTGATTTGATATCATGAAGGTGATCGGTTATTTGCAAAACTGCACATAAAGTCTCTGCCGGCATGTATGTTATCGGATTTTGATTGTGTAATGCTAAAAGAAATCTCCCTACCGGAAAAGCCGAATAATGGCAATACTCAAGTAGTTGCTCCCAAATTTCAGGGAAAAAACCTTTAGCATCTTTGTAAAACGCCTCTAATAAATCAGTATATAAACGATAATCCAAATTTTCTGCTACAAATATTTTTCCAAGCCTACCTGCATTTGTTGATGATGATGCTGACATAAAATCTTGATAACATTTATCCAATAAGCTAATTTTTTCTGCCTCTGACAAGTGAAGAGAATCTGCGATATCATCAGCTTCTCTGGCTCCCCAATAATAGGCATCTACTATCGGACGAAACTTTTTGCGAATAAATTTGCCTATCGGAAAATTTTCATTAGCTATATTTTTTTTCATATTTGCTTTACCCATTCATCTACGGCTTTAAGTGCTCTTTCACAATATGCTCGTTTACGGTCCATTCCTTTTATCTTTCGGAATTTGCCATTTGCGGTTTGCTCTCCGCTAATGGTCGGAAACAGTCCAAAATTGATATTCATCGGCTGATAATTTTCAATATCAGTAGTGTCTTGTAAATGCCCCAACATTGCTCCTAAGGCAGTTGTAGATGGTGGTAATAAAATATCCTTTTCTAAAATTTCGCAAGCTACAAAATATCCGACAAGTAATCCTGTTGAGGCACTTTCAACATACCCCTCACAACCGGTAATTTGTCCGGCAAAGCTTATATTTTTGTGAGTTTTAAGACGCAAATATTTATCTAATAACAATGGGCTTTTTATGAATGTATTTCGGTGTATACCGCCTAATCTGGCAAATTCAGCTTGTTCCAATCCGGGAATAAGCCTAAAAATTCGCTGTTGCTCTTTGTATTTGAGTTTGGTTTGGAAACCTACAATATTACGCAAAGTATCTTCCTTGTTGTCTTGGCGTAATTGGACTACTGCAAAAGGTTTATTTTGCGGAGAATGAGGATTGGTCAGGCCAACCGGTTTCATCGGACCGAAAACTAAAGTATCTTTTCCTCTTTCCGCCATGACTTCTATCGGTAAGCACCCATCAAAATATTCTGCTTTTTCAAAATCATGAAATTCTACTTTTTCCGCTTTTAAGAGTTCATCTACAAAATTATAATATTCTTCTTTGGTAAGCGGACAATTAATGTAGTCAAATTTATCTCCTTTATCATAACGTGATTGGTACCATGCTTTGTTAAAATCTATGCTATCTTTATATACTACCGGAGCTATTGCATCATAAAAGTTGAGTGATTGGTTATCTATTTGCCTTAAAATACTGTTCATCAGACAAGATGAAGTCAACGGGCCCGTAGCAACAATCCAGTGATCTTGTGAAAATAGCGGTAATTCCGATATTTCTTCATAGCTAAATTTGATGTGCTGATGTGATTGAAGTTTTTCTGTCACCATTTGCGCAAATCCGTTTCTATCAACTGCCAACGCACCACCGGCAGGTACTTTGGTAGCATCTGCACATTGCATTATCAAAGAGGAACATTTGCGCATTTCTTCATGTAGAAGTCCTACTGCACTTGTCAAAGAATCATCTGAGCGCAAAGAATTTGAGCACACCAACTCTGCACAGTATGGTGTTTTGTGAACCGGAGTATTGTGGTGAGGTCGCATCTCGTGGATAATAACGTTTATACCTCTTATTGCAAGTTGCCATGCAGCCTCTGATCCGGCTAATCCGGCACCGATAATGTGAACTGTTTGTGTCATATTTGTATCCTTTGGTTATACTGTCTTATAGTTTTTTTAATCATAAATGTAAATAAAAACTTCTTATGATAAGTTGCGCATATTGTTTGCCATCTAAAACAAAATATAATATATTCATGTTAATTTGAGTTAATTTTTTGAAATCGGGAAATAATGTCTCGCTATTTTGCTATTGGTAGTTTTGCCTTTTTGGTACTTATGTCTTTTACTGTTCATGCCAGTGAAGACATGGAGTTTATTGACTTTGGCCAAGAAACCGATGAGATGGTTTTTGCAGATTTGGCGCTAGATACAACAGAAGAAGTATGGTTTGATACCGAATTTGAAGAGTTAGATGAGGAAATTGCGCAAGTACCTTCCGCAATTTCAGCAACCGGAGAAGATGAAAATCTATTTTCACCACAACCTGTCCAAACCTCAAATCCGTTAGAAAAAAATGATGAAAAAGCTATTTTTCAACAAGAAAATGACCCAAAGCCCGTAAAAGTTGATATCAGCACCACATTAACAGATAACCTGAAAAACGATACTATCACAGAGCAAACAAATCCTTTATCAAATGTTGATAAGACTTGGATAGGAAAATTAATTAGCGAGCCGTTGGGTGAAAAACAAGATGGAAGCAACGAATTGAGCAAGTTGTTGGAAGGTGCAAGAGAAGAAGCTAACAACAAAAAACGCTCTAATGCTTCTGTGTTTGATATTTCCGGAGTTATGCTAAGAATGAGCTTGGAACAGGCTGACCGAGCTCTAAGAAACAGAGGTTTTAAAAAAATATTGCATAAATACCAAATTCCCAATTTTATAAAATGGCGTAATGAAGAATTATGCAGAAATTCCGGTGTGGTCGGATATGAAAAAATAGAATCTTGTATTACTCAAAAAGCCAAAAAAGAAAATCATCAATATGTACAAACTGCACAATATGCAAAGTATAATACAAAAGAAGAAATCGAGGTCACTTTTACAAGTAATTTTACAGCAAACAGAGTTATTAAAGTCGTATATAAGAGTCAAGCGGCAAATCGTGCCGGAAACAGTCCAAAATCTGTGTATCTTCGTAACATAAAAGTTTATGATTTTTGGAAAACCGTAAACCAAAAATACGGACAACCTGATGATAAAGAAAATGTGACTTGGGGTATGGGGGGAAACAAACCGTATCTGAAAGCAGCTACCGGATATCTGAAACTGGAAGACCCTATGCTTAAAGAATTGGATTATACCAGAATGTCCAGAGAAGATCAACGTTATATGAATACCGATTTATACAGTTTTTAAAAGGTGATAAATTATGAATAATTTGATTTCTGAATATATTACAACTCGTATTTGTCATGATATTATCGGTAATGTCGGTGCAGTGGCTAATGCAGTGGAACTTCTGGAAGACGGTGATATGGATTTTATGGAAGATATAAAATCCATACTCAAAACAAGCTCTACGGTACTGACCGCCAGAATGAAGTTTTTCAGATTGGCATTCGGACTGAGCAATGCGGGAATCGAGGATACAAAAAATGTTGAAAATATTATAAGAGCTTATTTAAATACCGTGGGCGGAAAAAATCCTCCGGAGCTGAATTTTGATGTTAAAAATGTAAACTTTAATAAACCGGCGATGTTGTTATCTATGATGATTGCAGATTTGATGGTAAAAGGCGGTACTATTCATGTTGTAACACAAGAAGGCAGACTTTTGGTCGGTGTTGATGAAAATGTTCGGATAGTTACGGAAAAAGCCGAACAAACAAAAAATATTATTAATGGCGAGCAAGATAGTTTTGTGGCTCAAGATGCTCCGACTTTGTATCTGTCGGAACTATGCAAAAACGCAGGCCAGAAACTAAGTTGTACAATTTCTCCTTTTGTGTGCTTTGCTGTGGAGTAAAAAAATGTTTAAATGTTTAATTGCCGATGACTCTAAAATTATGCGAATGTTACTTAGAAAAATCATTGAAAATTTCGGTTTTGAGGTCAGTGAAGCTGAAGATGGTGAAGATGTATTGGAACAGTGCGTGACTTTTCAGCCGGATTTGATTATCAGTGATTGGAATTTGCCTTTGATTGACGGGATAGATGTGTTGTATAAAATCAGACTTGATCGCAAAATAAAACAACCAAAGTTTATGTTTTGCTCTTATGTTTCTGAGGCTGCAATCATCAGGCAAGCGATAGACGGAGGGGCTGATGATTTTATTATGCGCCCCTTTGATGAAGATATTATTGCCGGAAAATTGGCAATTTTGGGAATGATATAAGGAGAAGTTATGAGAAAGCAAGATTTTGAGTTTTTGATTGAATTGCTCCATGATAATGCCGGTTGGGAATTTGATGAAGAACAATATTTTATTGTTGATAAAAAAATATCAAACTTCATCAGAGAAAAAGGCTATACTTCTACCGAAGAACTGGTTGCAGAACTCAAAACCGGAAACAGAGCATTGATCGCTAAAGTGGTGGAAAATCTGGCTTTTTCAGATACATCTTTTTATCGGGATTATGATGTATTTACTAAGTTTGAAAACAATATTTTGCCCCACATCAGAGAAAGTAATCGAGCCGGTAAAAAAATCAGATTTTGGAGTTTGGGATGCAGTACCGGACAAGAAACATATTCTATTGCTTTTGCCATCAAAAGAAAATTTATCGGTCTGGAAAACTGGAATATAAGTATTTTAGGTACTGATTTGTCTTCTATTGCCATTACTAAAGCTCAACACGCAACATATAATAATTTTGAAGTCCAGATGGGACTGTCCGCTAAAATGATTCTGGACTTTTTTCATCAAGAAGGAGATTTATGGCGAGTTAATAACGATATTGCAAAGATGGTAGAATTCAGACGATATAATATGATTGACGGACTGACGTTTACTTCACAATATGAAGTTATTTTCTGCAGAAATGTATTGAGATATTTTTCTGCAGAACACCAGAAAAATATATTATTGCAAATAAGTAAATGCCAACCTGCCGGCGGAATATTGTATCTGGGAAAAAATGAACATATACCGGAAATTGAAAAATATTATAGCCCACTAAAAGGGTATGAATGTGTATATGTTAATAAAGGTATTGTTATCAATCAACCCAAACATGAACTGCATAATAATGCAAATATTGACAATAAGATGCCAAGTTTTGTTCGTCCAAATATGTTTAAGTATTAGGATTATTGTTGAAACATTTATCCGGCAATATCAATTTTTTGGTTAAATAACACCCCATCTTTTGATTTTTAAGATGGGGTGAGTTTTAATACTTTACCATGCGCTTGCCGGCCAAGAAGGATTATCTTCTTTGGTTATTTGGGTGCCGTAAAACATATCGGTTACATTAGTTAAGTTGGGAAAGTTTGAATAATCAGGTAGAGTTCCTGTCATATTTTCACAATTGTAAAACATTTTATTGGCGTTGGTTAAGGTTGTGGGTAAGCTGGGAATGGTGCGTAAACTGTAATTTTGATAAAACATATAACTGCCATCAGTAATTTTGGTGTTTTCTAAACCAATAATGTTAAAAAAATCCATTCCTGAACTTACTCCATAAAACATCTCTTTGGCATTTTCTAATTGTGAATTTGGTGGAAATTCAACAATTCCACTAATCTCTGTTCCTCAAGAACTTCAAGATTTGATAAATGCTTATGGTGGTGCAATTCCTCAAACTTATGGTGTTCCGGTAGAAGAGATTGTTCGAGGAATTAAATCCGGTGTTCGTAAAGTAAATGTTGATACTGATTGTCGTATGGCTATCACCGGTGCAATTCGCAAAATTTTTGCAGAAAATCCTAAAGAGT
>SUUR01000008.1 GCA_015062435.1 Alphaproteobacteria bacterium
TTCCGTCCACCTATCTCGATATTTGTTTGACATGTCGCAAAACCTATGTTATCTTAGAACATGGGAAAGATAATTGTGCCACTAAGGTATCATAATATGCACAAGACATGTCTCATGTTTATCCGCTTGTCCATATCCGCCAAAGTGGCACCTTTAATGACAATGTCTGCTCTCCTAACTGTCATTGTCCGACTTGTTCGGACAATCTCATAAAACTTAAGAGAGATACTCCGGTCAAGCCGGAGTATGACAGAAAAAAGAAGAGCCTGAGCATGACAAAATAAGAACAACGGAGCCATGAGATGAAATTATACATATTTATCATAGCTATGATTTTATTATCGACTTCAACATCTTTGGCTCAAACATCATGCGTCACTCCACCGACTTGTGCTGAAATGGGATACACTCAAACTGAAAGTGAGTGTGCCGGCAAAGAGATTGTTCGTTGTCCGTTTGATTTATCCGTAGTCTTTTGTCCGGCTTGTGATTTTAGCGAATATCCCTTAACCGAATGTCCTACCAATGCCACATGTTTGGAAATAACTTGTGAAGATACCACTCAATATCAATTTGCCCAATGCGAAGTAACTTACATTGATTATGACAACTACTGGTGCGGTTATAATCTTAATGCAATCATCGAGAAACTCAAAGGAGACTTATTATGAAAAAAATGCTTTTATCATTGCTTGCAAGCACGATTTATACCTCAACAGTCTCCGCCCAAAGTTGTCAACAACCGCCATCTTGTGAAAGCTTGGGATATACCAAATCTGTCGATGATTGTGGTGACATCGAATACCTGACTTGTCCGTTTGATAGTTCAAAAGTTTATTGTCCGGAAGTTGGTAGAGATAATGAGTGCGAAATAGGATATATTTATTATTCCGATGATACTTGCTCTGAGGAATACGATTCCTCCAAAGAAGCTATTGGTGTTGTCTATGATCCATATAATAAATTAATCATGCATAAAATAGCTCCTAACCTTTCGTGGGCAACAACCTCAACCTGCTATCTTGATATGGAAACTCATATGGATTTTACAAGAGCCGTAAACAATTTTGATGGAAAATTAAACAGTCAAACATTTATTGATTATTATAATAACTACAATAGTCTTACAAATTTTCCGGCTCTTAACTATTGTTACAATCTGAAAGATGGTAATAAAGAATGGTTCATACCAGCAGTAGGACAAACATTATTATGGGGATTATATCAAGATAAAATATTGGAAGCACTTCAAAAAATACCCAACGCATTTAGTTTTAACCTTAATGGATTTACTTCAACAAAATATTCGTGTCATAAAGGACAAGAAGTATGGTATTTTCAATCACCATTTTTTTATGGTCAAAATCAACCTGCATCATATTCATATTTTACACGATGTATAGCAAATTATTAAATAAACCTGCCACAGGCATCAACAAATGCATTAAATAATTTTTTTCTGAAATCTTCACTGCCTGAAAAACTCCTTTCCGGATGCCATTGAACACCAATCACAAAATCGTTCCATGAATTTTTTAATTCTATTGCCTCAACCAATCCGTCTTCCGATTGCGATGTCATTATACAATCACCAAGTTTATCAGCCATCAATGCTTCGCTATGATGAGAATTAACATTCAACTCCAAAATTTGCGCAATTTTTGCTAATTTACTTTCAGGTAAAATTGATATTTTATGTGCAACTTTATCGCCACCAACTAAATGCTGTTTAAATCCTTTTTTGATTTTTGCTCCACAAAAACCACCTAACATCTGCATTCCGGCACAAATTCCCAACAATGGTAAACATTGTTGTTTTGCATAAGTTAAAGCATCTAAATAAGCTTGCCCCCTTACATCTATATCTTGTTCTTCTTTATCAATATACCATTTTTGAGGAGAATTAAAAAAACCGCCGACTAATAAGATTCCTTGTGGTTTATGCCATTCCAGCACTTCTTTAACTTTATCATAAGCAAAAAATATCGGATACCCGCCGGCTTCTGTTACTGCTCTCACATAAGCAGGGTGAATGGTGAAATCTTTTTCTTCCCTTTTTTGATGTTTATCTTGCGCTAATATAATTGCAATCTTAGGCTTATTATTTTCTTCAGTATCTTTCAACCGAATATCCGGAATCATATCAGTTGCATAAATATCTGCAAGCTTTTGAGCCTCTATTTTATAAACAGGCTCATCATAACAAGGATAAACATCTTGTTCCAAATAAATCTTTTTACTTATACAATTTTGGTAGAGGTTCATTATATTTTCTTTTTACCTTATTTTTTTTATCTGTTTTTTTAAACACTCTGATAAACAGAGCCTCATTCCATTCACTGGCATCTTTAGCATAAAGAGCCTCAGACAACTTGTCAAGCTCACACCTAAACTCCTTGTCTTGCAACTTTTCATCAACATCTTGCAAGCTCAAAAACTTATCATTCGGCCACTTAGTACTTGCCCATTCCAAAATATTATCTCTTAACAACCTCAAATTTTTATTTCTGGCTGCATGTATCACTTTTTTAGCTTTTCTTCCGGCAGTCTTTATCTCTTTAACCACATTAATCAACTTTAGTAATATCAAGCACAAAAGAGCTCCTAATACAAAAGATACCATCATAGAAATGTTTGAATAATTATTTTTTCCTGTCTTTTGTACATTAGAAGTTTTAAGCACATTAACTTTTTGCGCCTGTTCGGATTGAATCTCAGGCATATTTGACTGCCCACTTCCCTCAGCAACATTAATTGTTATAGCCGGCAACACTGCAACTTCTGGTTTGTTGGTTAACACATTATACCAATTGACTTTAACTTCCGGCAACGTAACTTTTCCGCTTTTAGTCGGAATATATACATTAGTTGTTTTTGCTTGAGATACTATTTTTCCGGAATCGTTCCGCATTTCCGTCTGAGGTTTTTCCGGATATTGTTTAATTCCATCAACTTCTTCAAATCTTAAATCCGGAAGCTGACTATCAATCACTCCCACTGCTTGCAAATAAATATTTCTGCTGATAGCTTCGCCAACCTTAAACTTAGGATTATTCGGCACAAATTCGGCATACAAATGTACATTTTCTGCAGGTAACCACCAATTTTTTCCATTTACTGCATCTGCCGGCAACACTTTAACTTTAATAGGTTTAACTGTTAATCTGACCGGATGTCTGGTTGCAAAAACATCAGCAATATTCATTCTGCTTATAAACAAATCATCATCAAACATACCGGCAAAAGGATCTGTTCTACGCTCACTTGTCAAATAATACCCATCAAATTGCACAGCAGGTACTTCCAATTCTCCGCTTTTTTGCGCAAACAATGCATAATTAAATTTTATTTCTCGATAATCTTTTCCATCAATATTTTTTGTTGTAATTTTGGGTTCTCCGAGTGTTTTTACAATCCAATCACCAGTATTATTTGTCAAAAATATTGGAGCATTCCCTTGCAAACCGCCGGCATCAAAAATTGTAAGAGTATAATTTATTTGTTGCTGAACAAATGGTTGTTTATTATCAACATCGCCCTCCATTTTAAACCGAACTTGTTTTTGAACGTTTTTTTCATTTGCTTGCTCTAACATCTTGCCATTCCCGACATTTATTTCTATCGGTTTTGTTTGCATATTATCTAGCATAATTGCAGGGATAACAATTTTTCCGCTTTTATTTGGCATCAACACCAAATTCCATTGCTGAGATTGCTCCATATTTCCATTGATAATATTTGTTCTAAAAGCATTAGATACCGAATAAACCGTAAAGTCCTTATTTAATACCGCAAAATCAGGACTTGATGATGTTTTCCCATCCTTAAGTTCCACAGTTAGTAAAAAAGTTTCTCCTTCCGGAACAGTTGTTCTATTAACTCTAGACTCTAAAACTTGAGCTCTGACTACACTTGAGCACAAACAACACAAACAAATTATCAATAATCCTTTTTTCATAACTCACCTAATAACTGTTATTATACCTTTTTAGTTCATATTCTTTACGAATAAATGCCCGCAAAAGTCCTCCAATATCTTCAGGTATTTCTCGATATTGCTGAGCTCTTGCTTGAACTTTCTCATCATATTCCTGTTCTTCATCACTTTTTTGTTCAACTCCGCCTTTTTGCTCTGCAGAGCTGTTTGATTCGATTTTTTGCTCTCCGATTGGTTGAGATGCATTATTGTTTTCTTGATTATTCACCTCACCTTTTTCATTGCTATCTTCATAATTTTGCTCTTGCTCTGAATCATTAGGTTCAGATTGTTGATTTTGCTGTTCACTATTTTCATCACTGTTTTCAACATCTCCGCCACTAGCTTGTTGCTGATTCTGCTCTTGTTGTTGATTTTGCTCCTGATTCTTATTTTGCTGTTGTTGATTTTGCTGTTGTTGATTTTGTTGTTGTTTTAAATATTCCAAATTAAACTTTGCATCTTCATGATTAGGATTTATTTTTAAAACTTCTTCATATTTTTTTATTGCCTCATCAATTTTCCCGCTTTTTGCCAAAGCATTTCCCTGATTATACAATGCTGTTTCTGAATCATCTTTTGCAAATTCTTGATATGCCTTTTCAAAGCTACCGGCTCTATAAAGACTTGCTCCTTTCCAATTACTATCTTCAAATTTTTTTTCAGCTGCCTCAAACTCGCCTTTATTAAAAAATTTAAGTCCTTCCTGATTATTATTTAAGAAAAAACTCGCTTGCGCTTGTGTTGCCATAAGCATAACAACCACCACCAAAATTCCTTTTCTGAAAAAATACAAACAGCACAATAACGGCACAATCAATAAATAATATCCATAATCCAACCAAACCGATTGCCAATTTTTACTTTCAAACATCTCGCCTTTATCAATTTTAAACAAACCGCTCAACTTTTGAATATCCGCATCATTACTGGCAATCAACACATATTCTCCTCCACCGGCTTTAGCTACCATTTGTAACTTCTCATTATCTTCAGGTGTTACAGATAACACACTAACCGTATATCCTAAAGCATTTGCTTTTTTGGCACTTTGCAAAGTTTGTTCAAAAGCCTGCCCGACATCAGATGTTACTAACAAAATATTGCCCTCAACATATTCTGCATTCTTAAATTTTTCCACTGCCAAATTGATTGCTCTGTCTAATCTATCTCCATTTTGTGGCATAATATCCAAATTTATCGCCGGCAATAAGTTAATAACAATATTAGCATCATCACTAAACGGAGAGATTACAAAAGGCTCAGAGCTATAAACCATCAGACCGGACTGAATATCCGCATATTTTTCCAACAAATCTCTGATTTTAAATTTTGCCCTGACTAATCTGCTTGGAGATATATCTGTTTTTTCCATATCTGTTGAAACATTAAGAGCTATCATCAAAGGACTTTCCGGCTCCCAAGTAGGTATTTCTTTTTTATCCCAACTTGGCCCTGACACCGCAATAATTGCAATCATAACCCCTAAAATCGCCAACCATGCCATAATTTTCCTTTGTGACGATGAACCTTTTATCAACAAAAAACTCAACAATTTAGCGTCAATAACCTTTTCCCAAGAAGATTTTGTTGAACCGCTTTTAATCAGCTTTCCAAACCACCAAACAGGTATCACTAACAAAAGCAAAAAAGCCGGACGTAAAAAATGAAAATTTAACCACCAGTTTTCCATTAATAGGCCCTCCGCAAAACGACAGCCAACGCCATACTCATCAAGATAGCTGCCAATAGTGGTATATAATACAATTCTTTTGTTTCTCTGACAAAGCGTTCCGGAGCCACATTTCCTTCCATTTTATCAATCAAATTATAAATCTCTTGTAAAGCAGCTGTATTTTCTGCTCTGAAATATTGTCCTTTTGTGGCTTGAGCCAGCGCTTTTAACCCTCTCTCATCAACTTGCGGATTCAAAGATGCAAACAAGCCCATAAACATACTTTCATTACCGACACCGATAGTATAGACTTTTATACCTTCAGCCTCTGCTAATTTTATTGCTTGAGTTAAAGACAAACTTCCATCATTATTTTCACCATCGGTTAACAATATTATTGTTTTTTGAGTTTTGGAAGTTTTGTCGTCTTTCATATTTTTTAAAGCCACCCCCAAAGCATCACCGATACTGGTAGAATCACCGGCCATTCCGGCATCAGTCATCCACAAAATGTCTAATAATGATTGTTTATCAAACGTAAGCGGAGATTGCATATAAGCTCTGGTTCCGAACAATATTAATCCGATTCTGTCATTTGCTCGTTTTTGCACAAATTCAGTAGCGGTATTTTTTACAGCAGTAATTCTATCTATCCTTTTATTTCCTAACACAAAATCTTTTGCCAACATAGAAGTCGAAATATCAAGCACCAACATAATGTCACGGCTTTCATTTTTTAATCTTATCGGCTCTCCTACCCACTGAGGCCTTGCTAAGGCAATTACCAATAAACTCCATATTACATATAAAAACCAAAAATTTTTTCCATAGTTTTCATCATTGGAAGCACTTCCCACTTTCCACACACTGCCGGATTCTATTGATATTTTTTCCAAATCTGCAATGAACGGAATTTTCAATGCATCACCATGTAATCCCTTTACCATAGGAACAACTTTTCGCCAAACAAACGGCAAAAGCAATAAAACAAATACCCATGGATAAGCAAATTGATTCATAAATTTTCTCCTATCCATTCCTTACAAAATTGTCTGATTGCTATCACATCTTGTCTTGAATATCCTTTACTGTTTTCCGGAATATATGGAGCATTAACAAGCAAATCGGCAGCTTTTCCATATAATGGCTTTTTTATTTTAGAATTTAAAAATTCAATCCATTTATCACCTGATAAAACCATAGCTTCTTTATATTTAAACACACAAATTCTTCGCAAAATTGCAGACATTTCCACAACAGAACTTATAGAATCATTACAATATATATTGTGTAACAAATATAAAGCGTAGCGTTTTTTTGATTTTGCTCTTAAAAAGAAAAACAATTTTAATAATAAAAATAAAGCAATTATTGCCAATAAAACAACACCCCACCCATACGCCGGAGGAAACGGAGAAACTCCATCTGGTAAATGAATATCTCTTAATTCCGGTAGATTGTTTTCTGGCATATTTTTTCTTCCATTATATTTTACTAATTTAAATAAATTTAAGAACTATTCAGATAAATATCAAGCCTTTTAAAATCATAAATCCGAAACTCTGATAAGTTTCGGATTTATGAAGCAAAATAAATATTTTTCTACAATTTTATAAGCCCAAACTTCTTTTTACCTTGAGAAATTTTAGCCTGACCATCAATAAAATCCGTTGCCGATAAATGATAATTCTCATCATTAATGACTTTATCATTTAACTTCAAACCATTTTGCTTAATCAGGCGTCTAGCCTCACCTTTACTGCTCACAAATCCGATTTCTACAAAAGCATCTAAAATTCCCATTCCTTCCTGACCTGAAATCTGCGGCAAATCACCACCGGCACTTCCTTGCTCAAACACTTGAACAGCTGTTTTTTGTGCATTTTCAGCTTCCTGTATTCCTCTGCAAATTTTAGTAGCCTCAAAAGCCAATATTTTTTTAGCTTCATTAATTTCTTGATCTTTCAAAACCTCCAAACGATGAATTTCTTCTATTGGCAAATCAGTATAGATTCGCAAACATTTTCCGACTTCTGCATCACCAATATTTCTAAAATATTGATAATAATCATAAGATGGTAATTTTTCTTCATTAATCCAAACGGCATTTCCCTCTGATTTACCCATTTTTTTACCGTTTGAATCCGTAATAATCGGACTGGTAAAACCAAAAAGTTCCACATCGTATTTTCTACGCCCCAGCTCTGTTCCTGATGTAATATTTCCCCATTGATCAGAACCGGCTATCTGTGCTCTGCAACCGTATTTACGGTATAGCTCCACAAAATCATAACCTTGTAACAACATATAATTAAACTCTAAAAAGCTCATAGGTTGTTCTCTTTCCAATCTGGATTTAACGCTATCCATTGTCAACATTCTGTTGACTGAATAATAAGTTCCGATATCACGTAAGAAAGATAGATAATTTATATCCTTAAACCAATCCCAATTATCCACCATTTCAGCATCGGTTGCACCGGAACCGAAAGTCAAAAATTTTGCAAAAGATTTTCTCAAACCGGCATTATTGTGAACCAATTGTTCTTCAGATAAAAACGGCCGCAACTTATCTTTGCCGGAAGGATCCCCGATTCTGGCGGTAGCACCGCCTACCAAAGCCAAAGGCTTATGCCCACATTTTTGGAACCAACGCAACATCATCAACGGAACAATATGCCCCACATGCAAACTATCACCGGTAGGATCCGATCCCAAATAACCCACTGCCGGTTTTCCGCTTTTTTCACACTCATACAAATAATCATCAAATCCCTGTTCGTTAGTACACTGGTTATAAAATCCTCTTTCAACCATAATATTTATAAATTGGGACTTAAATTTAGACATTTTATATTCCTTATCATATATGTTTTTACTAATAACTAAATCTTAACGCATATTATCATAATATTTATTCATTGCAAGACAGGAGTTATATTTTCGGCATGGAAACCATACATTCTCAAAAAGTTTTAGGTTTAGCCAGCGGTTCATCACTAGACAGTGTTAGTGCGGCAATAATATCTACTGACGGAATAGATGTTTTTGATTACGGAATATCTTTAGATGTTCCTTATGATGATAATTTAAGAGAAAAACTCTTGTCTGCTCAACAAAACCCTTTAATTACGGAAGAACAACTGCAAACCATTAACAATGAACTTACTCTTTTTCATGCTTCCATTGTTGATGAATTGCAAAAAAATTATAATCAACAAATTGATTTAATAGGATTAAAGGGACATTACTTACCTCAATCCGTATCCAATATTGAAATCGGTAATGGGCAACTTCTTGCTAACTCCACCGGTATAAAAACCATTTCTCGTTTTAGACAATCTGATATTTTAGCTGGAGGACTAGGAGCTCCTTTATCAGCTATATTCCACCAATCTTTAAGTTCAAGCCTTCCCAAACCATGCGCTATTATTGATATCGGCGGTATTTCCAGCTTAACTTGGATAGGACACAATGGAGAAATCACGGCATTTGATATCGGTCCCGGAAATAGTACAATCAACCATTGGGTTAACAAACATGGTGGACAACATATGGATTACAATGGGACTTTAGCAGCAACAGGTACCATAAATCACCTTGTTTGCAAACAACTGATGCACCACAAATTCATAGCAAAATATCCGCCTAAAATTGCGGACATAAACACATTTAAAGATAAACTTGAGCATCTTGAAGGATTATCTTTGGCAGATGGAGCCTCCACAGTCACCGCTTTTGTTGCTGAAGCAATAGCTTATTCTGTATCATTTCATCTACCTGATTTACCCCAAATTATAGTTATTTGTGGAGGAGGAGCCCATAATCCGACACTGGTAAGATTCATTCGTCAACAATTACCCAATATAGATATTAGAACCGCATCAGAATTACTTTGGAATGCATCTGCCATAGAAGCTCAAGCATTTGCTTTTTTGGCAGCTCGCCGAATTAATTTTTTACCCTCAACATACCCGTTCACCACCGGAGTATCAGAACCCTGCATCTGCGGAGAAATTTTCAATCCTAAATAATCAAAAAATACTACTGATTGTATTAACCAACCAATCCCAATTTCTTGCATTAAGTTGAGTAATCAAGCTTTGATAAGTCCATATCCCTGCCCAACCTTTAGAATTGAAGGCCAACATAGATCCCACTGCCCACAAATTTGCAGAAGGTAAAAACATTGCACAAAATTTATACGAAACCTTAGGTAAATCCGTTTGCTTTTCATGAATTTGGGATCCCACAGTATCTAAATGATACCCGATAAAATACCCCATAATTCCGTTTATTATTAAGTTTAGCGGAGCAAATTTAGTATAAATTGAAACAATAATCATATATACCAATCCGAATAACGGAAAAAAATAAGGAGCTATAATAATCAACCAATTACCTTGTCCTTCAAAAGCCATTTCACCACCGGAATTATCACCTTCCACTCTAATTCCTTTAACCTTGTGAAAAGTAATAAGAGCAAAAAAAGCGTGCGTCATTTCATGTGCAATAATTTCCATATTGGTTTTCACGGCAGAATCCATCATTGAACGTGCAATAAAAAACAAGAAAAAACCAGCCAATAAAGCCATATACCTCCATGTAATAAACGGAAAGTAATATAATGACTGAATATACGCCGGCAAAGACAGTAACATCAAAACCGCCACCGGCCATTTGAGCAAATTAATAAACTTATCAATCAAATAACTCATTTAATCACCTCTGCCATATAATATCACTCATATAAAAAATCTCAACCATATTAACATTTCTTCAACATTTATTGCATATAATAATTCCATAAACTTCCAATAGTTTATCGGGTTGTTCGCTCTGCTTCCCCAAAAAACATCGAACAGCCCGTTGCTCAATTTGATAAAGGAATATCCAATGGTTAGTGAAGATTTTGCCTCTTATGATTTTTTAATAAATGAAGAAGATGAAGTTATGCTCTTATTATACGCCAGAGAGAATGAACCGCAAAAACCGACTATTGAAATTGATGCGGAAAACCATTCCGCAATACTGCATCGCAGAGAAGACGATTCTTTCATACTAAGTGATATTCCTGATGATGTACTGGATAGTTTGGAAGATGCAGACAAATTATTGGTATGTGAACTAAGTATAGAAGAAAAAGAAGAAGATACTCAAATCATATATGCTTATGAAGCAGAGCTGACAGATTAATAGTTTTTCACAAAAAAACCACCAACTTAGTTGGTGGTTTTTTTCATACAACAAATACTACTTATTTTCAGTATTTTCAGCTTTTGCAGCCTCAGCAACTGCAGCTTTTTCAGCAGCTACACGTGCCAAATCTTTAGCACCTTTAGCATTAACATCACGATCTACCAACTCAATAATCGCCATATCTGCAGCATCTCCATAACGGAAACCGGCTTTCAAAACTCTTGTATAACCGCCGTTACGATTTTTGTAACGTTCGGCTAAAGTAGAAAACAACTTTGCAACAACTTCGTTATCACGCAAAAAAGACAATGCCTGACGACGATTCGCCAAACCACCTTTTTTGCCCAAAGTAATCATATTATCAACAAAAGTTCTCAAAGCTTTAGCTCTTTGAACAGTTACTTTAATTTGTTCATGGGTTAAAACTGCAGCTGTCAAATTTGAAAACAAAGCTTTACGAGCATTAGTATCCATATTTAATTTAACGTGCTTAACACCGTGTCTCATGACATTTTCCTTTCATTTTCTACCGGCCTGCAAGACAGACCAAATCAAAACCAAAATCTCTACTACACTCTAAAGCATACATAGAGTCTCAATTAATCGGTTGGTTTCTAACATACAAAATCCATAAAATCAAGTATTTTCTTAAATTTGATTATAGCGACTTCAAAATATACTCACTCATTTTTTCACTAAAGAAAGACGGATTCTCGATAGCCTCACCTTCTGCAATTTTTGCCTGATCTAACAACATTTTTGCAATTTCTTCTATTTTTTGCTTATTACTTTCATCCATTGTCATATCTGCTAACTTAATAATTAACGGATGATATGGATTAATTTCCAATATTCTGGTGCTTGCAAAAGCTGTTTGTTGTTGATGATTACGCATTAAACGCTCAAGATGCAAACTCATTTGTCCATTTTCAACCGTCAAACTGACCGGTGACTTGGTTAACTTTTCGGTAGCAACAACCTTTCCTACTTCACTTTCAAACATTTCCGACATTAAAGTTACTAACTTCTGCAAACTACCCTCATCAGCCTTTGTTTCCTCCCTTTGCAACACCATATCATCTTCAACTTGAGAAACATGCTTGAAAACTGCTCCTTTATAATTAGGTAATACCTGTACCCAAAATTCATCTATCGGATCGGTAAGTAATAATACCTCAATACCTTTAGCATTAAAAATCTCCAACTGAGGATTATTGCGCAACACATTTACATCATCTCCGGTAATATAGTATATATTTTTTTTATCTGACTTGATTCTTTCTACATACTCATCAAGAGAAGAAAGTTTATCATTAAAAGCCGTTGACGCAAAATAGGCCAATCCGGCAATTTCTTCTCGATTCCCAAAGTCTTCATAAATACCTTCTTTTAATACGGCACCGAAATTTTTCCAAAACTTCATATAGTCATCATAATTTTTGGTTCGTTTCTTCAATTCTTTTAAAATTCTTGATACCGTTCCATGTTTTATTTTTTCAATCAATGGACTGTATTGCAACATTTCTCTCGAAATATTCAACGGCAAATCCGCAGAATCAATTACACCTTTTACAAAACGCATATAAGCCGGAATCAAAGCTTCAACTTTATCTGAGATAAATACTTTATTTACATACAATTTCAGACCGTTTTTTCTATCCGGCTGAAACAAATCATACGGAGCATCAGAAGGTATAAATAACAAACCTGTATATTCAATATTTCCTTCAGCCTTAAAATGCAAAGTTAACCACGGATCATCAAAATTATGAGATATATGATGATAAAATTCTTTATAATTTTCTTCTGTAATTTCTGACTTATGCCTTGTCCACAAAGCAGAAGCTGAATTTATTGTTTCTTCGCCTGCTTCCCCCAAATTAAGAATTATAGGATAACTTATATGATCTGAATAAGTTCGCACAATCTGACGCAAATAAATAGTATCAACATAGTCTTTGGCATCATCTTTTAAATATAATTTTATATCTGTCCCATTAGTATCTTTGTTTGCCGATGTAATTTCAAATCCGTCCACTCCGTTCGATTCCCACTTCCATGCAGCATCATCTCCGGCTTTTTTGGTAATAATTTCCACTTTATCTGCCACCATAAATGCAGCATAAAATCCTACTCCGAATTGTCCGATAAGTTCTACGGCAGAACCGTTTTCCGATGCATTTTTTACAAAATCGGCAGTACCGGATTTTGCAATAGTTCCCAGATGATTAATCAAATCATCCTTATTCATACCGATTCCATTATCGGAAACAGTTAAAGTATTATTTTTGGCATCTGCTGATAAAATTATTTTTAATTGTCCGGATTGCTTAGCTATATTTGGATTTGTCAGTGCAAGATATTTCAATTTATCACAAGCATCTGAAGCATTAGAAATTAATTCACGCAAAAATATTTGTTTTTCTGAATATAAAGAATTAACCACAATATTAAGCATTTTGCTGACATCTGCCTGAAAATTCATTTTATCTGACATACTAAAATCTCCTAAAACATTACATTTATTGCTAATTTAAGAAGTGTTTTAAACTTTTGCAAGATTATACTTGATTTATTTAATAATTTAGCTAAAGTAAGGCTGATTTTTTTATAAACATAAATGGAGTATAAATAATGGTTTCTGTTGTTACTGATGCATGCGTTAAATGCAAAGCTTGTGTAGAAGTTTGCCCGGTAGATGCTTTCCACGAGGCAGATTCTCAATTGGTTATTGATCCTGATACTTGTATCGGTTGCGGTGTTTGCATTTCTGAATGCCCGCAAGAAGCTATCGTTACCGAAGATGAAGCTGATGATGCTGCTATAAAATTCAACGCTGAAAACGCAAAAACTTGCCCTAATGCTAACGAATAATTAGACGCACAATCTATCTAAGGCCTCTCAAAAAAATGAGAGGTCTTTTTTATTGTTGCAGAAAGACATTTTCTAAACTAAATTAAAGATAAAAACATATTTATTACATTACGACCATTTAGGAAAGAAAGTAAAAATGAGTGAAACATATTATGACATAGTCGGCATCGGTAATGCTATTGTAGATGTACTAGCCAAAGTTGGAGACGGATTTTTAAGAGAAAGAGATTTGCCTAAAGGATGCATGACTTTGATGGATGCAAAAACCGCCGGAGAAATTTATGCAGATATTGTGCCGGAAAGAGTTGTTCCAGGAGGATCTGCCGCCAATACGGTTGCCGGTATTGCGTCATTGGGAGGAACACCTGCTTTTATCGGAAAGATACATGATGATGAACTTGGTCAAGAGTTCACCAGAGATATTGGAGCTGCCGGCGTAGATTTTTTCACTACTCCGCTCACCAAAGGCCCGATGACCGGTCGCAGCGTCGTATTGGTAACCACAGATGCTGAACGCTCAATGTTTACTTATCTTGGCGCCGCCACTCACTTAACTGAAGATGATATTGATGAAAACATTATCAAAGCCGGAAAAATTATCTACATTGAAGGATATTTATGGGATACGGAATGTTGTCAGGGAGCATTAATAAAAGCTTGTAAATTAGCCCATAAACATCAACGCAAAATTGCATTTACCTTATCTGATACCACCTGTATCACTCGCAATCGTGAAGCCATATTAGATTTTATAACTGAATATGTCGATGTTCTTTTTGCCAATGAAGAAGAAATCAAAGCCCTCTTTGCAGAAGAAGACTTTTATAAGAGCTTAGATTTAATCAAACCGTTAGTTGAAATCGCAGCCATTACCAGAGGTATCAAAGGCTCAGTTGTTGTTAATGGCAGAACCAAAACTTTTGTTGAAGCAGAAATTGTAAAAGATGTTGTCGATTCTACCGGTGCCGGAGATTTATATGCTGCCGGATTTTTATATGGTATGACCCAAGAACGTAGTCTTGGAACTTGTGCTATGATAGGTTCTATCGCTGCCGCAGAAATCATCACTCACTACGGAGCCAGACCGGAGGTATCATTAAGAGGTTTTGTCAGAAACAAGCTCCGCTCTTACGGCAAAAGAGGGTAATCAATATATTTAAAAAGCCAAAGGCGGTTTTTAAACCGCCTTATTTTTTTCGTAAAGTTTCTTCATTCTATCAAGATTTAAAACAGAGATTATAACCCCTATTACAACAGTCAAAACAAGAGCTAAAATTTTCATCCCCCAACCGTCATATCCCTCCACTCTTAATAGGAGAAAATAGCAAGATCCTGTAATAAATGTATGAAAGAATGATATCACCCCAATCATATTTTTTGGGTTTTTCTTTTTTGCCAGAAGACAAAACAGAACATAAACTATAATTTCAAGAACAACCCAAATAGCCACTATTTGCGTTGCAAAATCAGTAAAAATTTTTTCCATAAATAATAAGTTTTAAGTAATTAATTTCTGACTATAACTTACAACAATTTTGACAAAAGTAAAGCATTATTTGTACAAAAAACTTCATTAATCTGTTGAAATTTAAAATTATAAGTGTATTGTAAGGCGAATTTATAAAAGTGGAAATAAGTATATTGACGACGTGTACAATAAGAGGTACACGAGGAGATATACTTATGACATGACGACCATTTAGGAAAGAAAATTAGGATGAAGATGAGAAATATCGCCATAATAGCTCACGTTGATCACGGTAAAACAACACTGGTTGACGGGCTTTTAAAACAAAGCGGAACTTTTAGAGATAACCAAAAAGTTGAAACTTGCGTTATGGACAGCAATGACTTGGAAAGAGAAAGAGGAATTACGATTCTTTCCAAATGCACGTCCGTTAATTGGCAAGGTACACATATTAATATTGTAGACACACCAGGACACGCTGACTTTGGTGGTGAAGTTGAGCGCATTTTATCTATGGTAGATGGGGTAGTTTTATTGGTTGATTCTTCCGAAGGCCCCATGCCTCAAACCAAATTTGTATTAGGTAAGGCCCTCAAATTAGGACTTTGCCCGATTGTAGTAATTAACAAAGCGGACAAAGCTGATGCTCGTTGTGATGATGTTTTAAACGAGATTTTTGACTTATTTGTGAGTCTCAACGCCAATGACAAACAGTTAGATTTTCCTGTATTATATGCTTCAGGACGCAATGGTTGGGCTGTAAAAGAATTAGATGATGAAAAGAAAGATCTAAGTCCGTTGTTTGAGCTCATTCTCTCTTATGTACCGGCACCGGATTGTGATCCTGACAAACCTTTTTCCATGTTAGCAACTACTCTGGAGTCAGATAAATTTATCGGACGCTTACTCTCCGGTAAGATTCAGTCGGGAACATTAAAGCTAAATGATACCGTAAAAGTCTTAAATAGTGAGAACAAAGAACTTGAACGGATTCGTATCAGTAAAATTTTAGCATACAGAGGACTCAACCGAGAGGCTTTAACAGAAGCTCATGCCGGAGATATCGTTGCTGTTGCAGGTGTCGTCAAAGGAACCGTTGCAGATACCCTTTGCGCTTTTGAAGTAAACGAAGCTATCAAAGCACAACCTATTGATCCTCCGACTTTGGCTATGACTTTTTCTATTAACGATTCCCCATTGGCCGGCAAAGAAGGAGATAAAGTCACTTCCCGCATGATATGGGATAGACTTTGCAAAGAAGCCGAAGGAAATATTGCCCTTAAAATTTCACGCACAGATTCCAGTGATTCTTTTGAAGTTGCAGGCAGAGGAGAACTTCAATTGGGAGTTTTAATAGAAACTATGCGCAGAGAAGGTTTTGAACTCTCAATTTCTCGCCCACGAGTATTGATGAAAAGAGATGAAAACGGTCAACTTTTGGAACCGATAGAAGAAGTTGTCGTTGATGTTGATGAAGAATTTTCAGGTACGGTAGTTGAAAAAATGGGACAACGCCGTGCAGAAATGACAGATATGATCCCTTCACAAATTGGCAATAAAGTACGTCTTATTTTCAATGTACCATCTCGAGGTTTAATCGGTTATCACTCAGAATTTTTAACAGATACCAGAGGAACCGGTGTTATGAATCGCATTTTCAAAAATTACGAGCCCTATAAAGGAGAAATTGATAGTCGTCGTAATGGAGTACTCATCTCGTCAGAAAGTGGAACAGCCATTGCTTATTCGTTATGGAAATTGCAAGACAGAGGTCCGATGTTTATTGATTCCGGAGTACCTGTATATACCGGCATGATTATCGGCGAACATACCAAACCCAACGACTTAGAAGTCAACCCTTGCAAATCTAAACAATTAACCAATATTCGAGCTGCCGGCAAAGATGAAGCTATCGATCTTGTTCCTCCAAGAAAAATGAGCTTAGAACAAGGATTGTCTTATATCCAAGAAGATGAACTATTGGAAGTAACCCCCAAAACCTTACGTTTACGCAAACGTATTCTTGATCCGATAGCTCGCCGCCGTCAAAAGCCGACAGAGATTTAATCATAAAAAAGCTCCAAAACTGATTTTGGAGCTTTTTACTAAATAAAACGTGGAGAATCTTTTATTTTTTATATTAGCGTCCACGATTTTCTTTACTTACAACCGGTGCAAATTGAACCGTTTTTTTCTTAAACGGATTTATCTTATTCAATAATTTATTTAATTTATTGGAAGTATCCTTACCCAAACCATCAACCACCATCGCAATAGCCTCAGCAGCCCTGCCTCTGACTTCTTTACTTTTACCGGAAGCAATAATATTATTTTCCATATACAATGCTCTGGCTTTTTTCACCCCTTTATAGGTTTCCGGCATATTTCTTTGCAAACATTTTGCCCCTTCTGCCAATTCCAAACCTTTCTCGGTAAGTTTATCTATAAAAGTCTCCAATCCGCCTTGCAGACCTCCGACACCTCTGTTTTTTCTTCCTTTAACTTCAGTCATTATTAATCTCCACAAATCTCTACATCTTTTGTCCATTATCGCAACAAAAATATCTTTTGTCAATCAAAAATCAGCTCTAACACCTTAAAATCATAGGCAAAAGTTCATTTTTCTTGTTTCTTTATTATAGATAATAACGTATAATCTCTTAAAATCAACTTAACAAGTCCTCAAAGTATAAAAATATGAATTTATTTAAATCAATTGCAACTTTTGGCGGTTTCACACTTCTATCACGTATCACAGGATTCTTTAGGGATATCATTTTAGCTAACTATCTTGGAGCCGGACTTATATCCGACGCCTTTTTTGTTGCTTTTAAGTTGCCAAACCTGTTTCGTTCTTTGTTTGCGGAAGGAGCTTTCACTTCTGCTTTTGTTCCCATTCTTTCACAAAAATTAGCCACTCAATCTCGCCAAGATGCTTTAGATTTTGCAGCCAAATCTATTTCTGTTTTAGCCTTTGTTTTAAGTATTTTTGTTATTTTAATAGAATTTTTCATGCCTTTTGTAGTTGAGCTTCTAGCACCCGGTTTTGCAGATGACAGTGGCAAAATTGAATTAGCAACAACCCTTTCACGCATAACCTTTCCATTTTTGTTATTCATTTCAATTGTATCATTTCAATCAGGTATCCTTAACTCTTTAGGCAAATTCGCCGCACCGGCAGCAGCTCCGGTAATATTAAATATTATGATGATTATTTCTGTTTTTATCTTTGTTCCTTTTGGAGAAACTCCTGCTCACGGCATTGCATTTGGCGTCAGTATTGCAGGACTTTTAGAAATTTTATGGTTAATGTATTTTTTACACCGCCAACAAGTATGGATAAAACCTGATTTTCACATATTTCAGTTGCTAAAAAATTCTGATATAAAAACATTATTTAAGCGCATTGCCCCCGGAGTATTGGGAGCAGGAGTATATCAAATCAACATGGTTGTAGATACTATTTTAGTATCACTGGTCGGTACGGGGGCCATCTCTTGGTTATACTACGCCAATCGCCTCCAACAACTGCCTTTGGGAGTAGTTGGAGCTGCAATCAGTGTTGCTGTTTTACCATTACTTTCACGCCACCTTAAAGCTGAAAATCACCAAGAAGCCTGTCAGATTCAAAACAAAGCATTTGAATATGGAGCTCTCCTCTCGATTCCCGCAGCAGTAGCATTAATCGTATTAGCAGAACCTACGGTCAATATCCTGTTTCAACACGGGAAATTTGGTGCATTGCAAACAGCCATGACAGCTCAAGCTGTGATAGCATATGCTATTGGTTTACCAGCGTATGTTCTGGTAAAAGCCTTAACCCCAAACTTTTTTGCCAGAGGTGATACAAAAACTCCGGTAAAATACAGTGTTGTAGTGTTACTCACTAACCTCAGTTTTGCTGTTATCCTAATGAAACCGTTAGGTCACATAGGTATTGCGACTGCGACTACCATTGCAGCATTTGTGTCATTATGGCAATATCTGAAAGGATTAAAAAAACGAGGTTTTTGGAGTTGTGCTTATCCTCTGAAAAAACAAATTATCAAAATTACCTTTTGCTCCGTTTTCATGGGAACCATAATTTATTTATCTCAACATCTTATCAACTCTTTTATTGGCAATTGGTTATATTTAAATCTATATTCCAAAATAGGAATTTATGCTTTATTATGCATTTTAGGTCTTGCAGCTTTTTTAATAATAGCTAAACTAACCGACACAATTAACTATACAGAGTTATTCAGATATTTATCCCAACGGAGAAATAGTCATGTTCAAAAAAATTCAAAATAAGATTGTTGATACTTTCCCAAAAACAATACATGTGCTATCTGATTTATACAATAAAATATTACCGATAATCAAACAAACCCAAATCAAAAAAAGTCTAATTATCTTTTTTATCGCTTTATTGATTTTATATTATCCTATCGGAGCTCTTTTAACTCATAATATAGTCATTGACAAATCATATGAACCTCAAGTAACCAAGCCTGCCTCAGCGACCATAGCATCTATTTCAAAATTATTATTTCAAGAAGTTTATAACAACACTTGGACACCATCTTTGCCATTCATTTTTCCGGCATATATATTAGACAACATGCCATCTTTCCAACAGGGCGTACTTAATTCCACACAAAAAACAACATCAATACTGTCAATATATCAAAAACTTCCATCAAAAGACAGCTCACCCCTTCAAACTGCGGCAGAATTACTAAAATATCCTTCTAATATTTGGATGTTCTCTGCTTCAAATCAGCTGATTCCGGCTCCATCATCAAACAGTCAATATCGCAGAGCACGCAAACATCTTGAAAAATATAACCGACTTTTATCAGAAAATCGTTATGAATTTATACCCACCCCTGAGGCCCTGCAACAACTTTTTAAAACCATAGCCACACACCTTTATACCGTATCTTTATCTTTAGAAGACCATATCAGGGAAAATAATGGTTTGATAGACTTCAGATCAGATAACATTTTTTATCAAACACAAGGTTTACTATACGGATACTACACCATTTTAAAAGGAATTAATATTGATTATAAGAACATAATCATTGACTATAATTTATACACACCGATTACCATTGTTCAAAAAGCACTGGAAAACGGTATATCTTTATCCCCATTAATTATCAAAAATTCATCTCCGCAAACAAGTATTGGAGCAAATCACCTCTTTAGTATAGGATTTTACACACTGAAAGCATCTTATCTTCTCCAACAAATTAGCTCCAAACTTCCATCACACCAACCACAAGGAAACAAAATATGATTATTGAAACTCAAAATACTTCTGATGAAAATGTCGTAAATTTTTTTCCACCGCAACCGATTTTAAAATCCGGACAAGCCGAATTTGCAGATAGTAAATCTTTACGCAAATCCCCGTTAGCCGAAGAAATATTTGATATCGGAGAAGTAACTTCATTATTTATCACCTCAGAATTAATATCCGTCACCAAAACCCCTCAAGGTGACTGGAAATTTTTAAAACCGCAAATTATGGCCATAATTATGGATTATTTATCTACTGGCGAAGAAATTGTTTTAAATACAGAAAATGCCAATACAGATACAGTCACTCAAATCAAAGGCTTATTAAACGCACGCATCAGACCGGCCGTTAAACAAGATGGCGGAGATATTGCCTTTATAGATTTCAAAGACGGTATCGTTTTTGTTGAAATGCAAGGTTCTTGCAAAGGTTGTCCATATGCCATGGTTACTCTCAAAGAAGGTGTTGAAAAAATATTAAAAACTTACATTCCTCAAGTAAAAGAAGTTCGCAATATCAATACTGAAGGTGAATAATATGCTTATACGATGCATTATACTAACCTTTTTGTTCATACCAACCGTTTTAGCCTCTGATAAACTTGAACTAGGAGAAATCACAACTGATCAATTAGAGGAAATTTTTTCATTTTATAACTACACCGGAGAAAAAGATTATCTTATGATTCCCCAATATAGCTATCCTCCTATATTTTGCAGTCAATTTCCTTCTGATTTTCATAGCATTACCGATGAAAACAAACGCAATGCCTTATTTATTAAAATTTTAGCCCCTTTAGCCTTAAAAATAAATCAAGAAATCATGGCCGAACGCAAAGAAATTCAAACCATTTTTCAATCTTATACCGACAAAAGCGAATTAACCGAAAATCAAATAAAAATTATTGAAGAAAAATCAAAAAAATATGATATTTTCACCCGCCTGCAAGGTAACCTTCGTTATAATTACTTGCTAAATGAGCTTCTGACTAAAATACATGTTGTAGCCCCATCTGTTTTAATCACTGCATCAGCATTAGAAACCAATTGGGGCACATCTCGAATAGTCAAAGAAGGAAACTCTTTATACAAAACTTTAGTATGGCACACCGATAAAGGTCTAAAACCCATAGGTGAAACCGAAGATGACAGCTATCGCATAAAAACCTATCCGGATATTTATACATCGATGAAAGAATTTGCACTAAAAATCAATTCATCTGTATCTTTTAACGGTTATAGAGACTATCGCCAACAGATTTTAAATCGCAGAACATTATTATTAGGCACCACTCTGGCTCCATATTTGGTCTGGAATTCTCCGCTAAAAAACTATGCAGGCCTACTGGAATATACTCTTGCATATTACGAACTTAATATAATTGACAAATCTGTTTTGGATAGTACAATGATACAAAAATCATTACCAGAACACTTATCAAAATTTAAATTAAATAAATAAGATGGTATAAGATGGAAACAAACAAATTAACCAAACAAGATATACGTATTTTAGCCGAAGATCCTAAACCGGCCAACAAAGCCATTATTGCCCAAAAAGTCAGCAATTACTACAAAAATTCTCCCATATCATCATTAGGAATAAATCTGGCTGAAGATATATTCAGAATCATGCTCAAAGACGCCGAAGAAAAAGTTCGCCAAGCATTATCTGAAAGCCTGAAAAATTGTAAATCACTGCCTAAAGACATAATCAACAGCATTATTAATGATTCGGACAATGTGGCTTCTCCGTTTTTGCAACATTACCCCAATTTAAGCAATGAAGATATCGTCAGAATACTAAACATACCCAGCATTGCCAAACAAAAAGCAGTTGCTCTCAGACTAAATCTCCCTCCCGAAATTTCGCAATACATTGTCGACAAATGTCCGGAAGAAATTGTTAGCACCCTTATTTCTAATGAAACAGCCAACATCAGCGAACAAACTTACGCAGCAATCCTTCAAAAATATAAACAAAGCACCAAAATAAAAGAGCGTTTGGTTATGCGCACGGAATTACCGACATCAGTTATTGAAAAAATTGCCAACACTTTATCAGAAGAACTAAAAAAACGCCTAATATTATCACACAACATGCCGGTAGATTTGGCTTCTGACATTATTGAAGATGTAAAGGAAAAAGCAACTCTAAAAATCTCTGAAGATTACAGTTCAGATAAACAAATTGAAGAACTGGTTCACCAACTATATTCATCAAATCGTCTCACACCGAATTTGGTTGTACGCTCAATTTGTATGGGAGATCTCAAATTTTTTGAATATTCAATTGTCTATCTCTCAAACACACCTATTCTTGAAGTCAGAAAAACACTGTTTACTCCTTCTGCTGATTTTATGGTCAGAAATCTTCTGCGTAAAGCTTTTATTCCTAAATCCATGTTTCCTGCCGTATTTTCAGCGCTTAAGGTAATTAAAGAAATTCATTTTGACTGTTGCAAAAGTAATCGCAAAAATTTTGCCCATAAAGTTATTGAACGAATTCTTTCGTATACCCCAAATAACGATGAACTCAGCGAAGATGATATTCGCTATCTTGTTTCAAAAATAAGCTGAGCTTATCTTTTTTTTAATAAATATATGGCATACTATAACAAAATTTTGCGGAGTAATGTATGCCAACTGCCAATGATATAATATTATCTAATGTTTTATCAATAAATCAAGAACTTGTTTCTTTTAACGAAACACAACCGATTATTGAAAAAATTTTGACAACGGCAATAGACTGTATGTCTGTTGATGGCTACTTCTTTTTCAAAGTCAGTTCCGATAAGCAATTATCTCTCAATGACTTTAAGATAAAAAGCATTCAAAACAAACTTGACACCAAAGACACAAGTATAATTTTTTCCCCACGCAAACTAAATACCGCAAAACCTCAGAAAACAGCAACTGAATTATGTGCAAACAACTTAGAAATTGTTTGTGTAGACAATATCCACAATCATTCGGATTTAGATACCTCAGGTTTTATAAAACTGGAAGAATTATATGGATATAGCACCACTTCAGTATTGGGAATACCATTAATTGACAGAAAAAACATTTTACAAGGAGTAGCTTTATTTATAAACGCTAAAGACAATAATGGCAAAAATATTAATTTCACTCCTCAAACTAAAGATACTCTCATATCCATATGCCATTTATTAACCATAACATTAGAAAATAATCATTTGAGAGAAGCATATTCATCTCTCTTAGAATCATTTATTGAAGTCATTATTCGAGCAATTAACACCAAATCACCATCTACCAGCAATCATTGCCAAAGAGTCCCAATCATCGTCAAACTTTTAACTTCGGCAGTAATAGAAGAAAACAACGGTCCGTTAAAAGATTTTGATATGAGTAAAAATGATTGGCATGCCCTAAACTTGGCATCTTATTTACACGATTGCGGTAAACTCACAACTCCTGAACATATCATAGAAAAAGCAACCAAACTTGAAACCGTAAACAATCGTATCCACGAGATTCGCAACAGATTTGAAATTTTACGAAGAGATGCCCACATCAGATATCTCCAAAAAAGGTTAGCCGATATTGACAGTAAAGAAAACTTACAAGCAACTTTTGTTTCTGAAGTCAAACAATTAGAAGATGATTTTAGTTTTGTTGCACGTTGCAACACCGGAGATACCCCGTTATCAGATTCAGACAAAGACCGCCTTGATAAAATTGCTACCCAAACATTTACTCGCTACTTCAATCGCATGCAAGGTTTATCTTGGGGGGAAAAGAATGAAATATCTATACCGGAATCATACAATCATCCGGCACAAGAACCACTTTTGCAAGATAGAATAGAACATATGAGAGATGGCTATAATCACGGAGAATTATACAATCTTAAAACAGAAAAAGGAACCATCAACAAAGAAGAACGTAAGAAGATAAACGAACATATCAATGTAACAATTAATATGCTGAAAGCCTTACCATCAACTCCCGAAATAGAAAAAATTATAGAATACGCAGGTTGTCATCACGAGTGGGTAAACGGTAACGGATATCCCAATCAACTTACCGGAGATCAAATGTCCGTACCTGCCAAAGTGATGGCCATAGCAGACGTTTTTGAAGCTCTCACAGCCAAAGACAGACCCTATAAAGCTCCCAAAAAATTATCAGAAACACTTAGTATTATGCAAGAAATGAAAAATATCGGACACCTTGATCCCGATATTTATCGAATATTTATTACACGACAAGTTTATTTAGACTATGCAAACCAATATCTTGAAACCGATCAAATTGATGACATCGTTCCGGAGGATTATTTATAATGCTGCAAATTGAAACAGTTCTTTGTCGAGCAGGTAGTATGGATAATTATAGCTACATCATATACACAGATACCAATGATATTTGTGCCATAATTGATCCTTCAGAAAGTATTCCTATCATCAATACCCTTACCTCACTAAATAAAACACCAAAATTTATTTTAAACACCCATCACCACTTTGATCACACCGATGCCAATATTGAATTAAAGCAAAAATATGATGTTAAAATAATTGGCAACATTAGTGATGCTCATCGTATACCGGAATTTGATATTGGAGTTATTCCCGAACATTACTACCGACTTACCTCAAGCGGGATTAATGAACTAGCTACCGCAGATAATAACCCTTTTACGTTTAAGGTCATTGATGTGTCTGCTCACACTCAAGGACACGTTTTATATTACTTTCCTCAATCTCAAATAGTGTTTACGGGAGACACTTTATTTAATCTCTGTATCGGAGGATTATTTGAAGGAACACCGGAACAAATGTTTAATGCTCTGCAAAAAATCAAAAAACTTCCCGATAATACCCTTTTTTACCCCGGACACGAATATACTGCACATGGTGCACATGATGCTTATAACTACTGCAATGGCAACCATGATATACAAAACTATCTGCAAAAAGCTCAAAATCGCTTACAAAAGGGGCTTCCTGTCGGTCCCATCACCTTAAAAGAAGAACAAAAATGTAACCCATATTTGCATGCACAAACGCTAAACGAATTTATCCGCCTTTTTCAATGACAAAATATTAGACAAAAGCTTTTTTATATGATAGAATACAAACATAAATAAACTTCATGGAGAAATGCGATGGAACTCAGCAATATTGAAGAATTAAAACAAAACCTCAAAAGCAAATTTCAAGACAATAAAGAAGTTCAAACTCAAATAGATAGTTTAACAGAAAGCGACTTGCAAGCACTCCAAAATAAAAGTGAGGAAGAGGTACTGACATTTCTTGGCTCACAAAAAACTAACGATGATGAAATAACCGTTAATGAAAACAATCAAAACGATACAAACCCAAACACTCCACTAAATGTTGATGAGCTCCTGCCAGAAACCAATCAAAATGAAGATTGGAAAGATAGAATAAGAGCCAAAGAAAAAGAAACTAACGAAGAACTAGGAACTTATTTTCAAGAAGTTACAACTGATGATAAATCTGCTCCATTGACTTTTAAAGATGATAAGGGCAACACTCACGAATTTAGTGATGAAAATCACTGCCGAGTTGCCGGAGACCAATTAGCTTTTGACCAACTTGCTCGTACTGCCAAAAAACTCGGCAAAGACGCCATCAATTTTGGCGAATTTAAAGAACACCCAGAATATCGCACTCGCCTCTATCTGGCTTGCCTAAAAGAAGGACTTAAAGCAGTCGGAAACGTCCCTTCTCATGAAGAAATTGAAAACTCTCCTGAAAAAGATGCAATACTGAAAGAATTAGGAAAAAATGAAACCGAAAAAAAGATTTTAGAAGTAAAAACCAATCGAGCCAGATTAAATTTAGCAGAAAAAGAATGCTTAAAAGATACGGAATATGTCCAATTAATTGATATATTAAAAAAAGCAGAACAATCCGGAAACACTGATGATATTACAAAGGCTAAAGAAAATTTAGCAAAAAACCAATCTTTTAGAAATTTGAATGACGCAAAAGCAAATTACACCAATAGTGTTATGCAGGCCAAAGAAACTTATATTGAATTCGGTAGAAAAAACGGACCAGAAAAGACTAAAGAAGAACGTGCTGAAGAAATGAAAAAGTACGAAATGGCATATAATCAAAAAGAAGAAATAAAAAAACAACCTAATGATAAAAATAAACAAAAAATGCCTATTCAACAACAAATACAAAAAATGAAAGAAAAAAATAATAGCTAATTATCACAAACTCATTAAGTTTTTTCCACCACAAACTTACGAACAAACTCTTTACGTTCGGTTCGAGGTTTTCGCCATAAATTAGCTATTCCGTTAATCGGTTGCACTATGTTTTTGGATTTAAAATCAAAATCCCGACAAAAAAATAATGATGTTGTTTTGGGGTAATTATTCATAGGACAAAAACCATAAAAATCAACTTGCAACAAACCCGCATCACGTAAAGTATTGATAGACTTGCGATATTCTTCACTGGTATTAACTCTGTCACTGTCATCTAAAATTATTACGCCACCTTTAGCGATTCGTTTTAATGCTGTTTCACAACATTTTTCTCTTCGTTTTCCATCAACGACAATCACATCATATTGAGTTTCATCTTCCAAAATAGCATTCTCATACCCCTCACCTTCATCTCTCCATAACACTGTCAAATTATCAGCTATCATTTCTGCTTGCCATTTTTCAAACCATTTCGGGTTATCTTCAATGCTTACAACTTTCAAAGCTCGATTTGCCCAAAACTTAGATGAATTTCCGCATCCAAACTCAAATATTTTTTTATCAGCATAATCAAACTGACTCAAATATTCTATTGCCGGATAAGTATACCAAGGGATCGGATTTCCATCTTTATCTTCACATACTTTTTCATCAATAGTTCTGGCAATAACAAACTCGTCTGTCCAACATTTTATAAAGGCCGAAAATTTTTCACTAAACATTTTATCTCACTTACTTGAAAGGTCTGATTCAACAGTTATATCATAAATGGATTAGATATTTTTACAAGGAGATAAACTATGTTTTGGAGAAATTTAGCTTTGATTTTAACAATCATTGGTGGTGTTAACTGGGGATTGGTTGGAGCTTTTGACTTTGACTTGGTAGCATTTTTATTTGGTCCATTCAGCGTATTAAGCCGTATTACCTACATCTTAGTAGGATTATCAGCTCTCGCTATGATATTTGTTCCAATGTGCTCCGTAAAAGAATCTTTCAGTCGTAAAACTACCAACTAAAACAAATATCTAAAGAATCCGTCACTTGTTTTAGTTACGGATTCTTTTTTTTTAATTTCTGGCTAGCTTTGCCGCTGCAGAAGATATTTGCAACAAAGTATAGCTCAATATTTCCAAACTTGGCATATTTGTTGTTTTGCAATCTTTTTCACATTTATATAACAAATCCAACACACCAAAAAGCTTATCTTTTGGCCAAATTGCCAATTGTCTTTTAAAAGCCGAAACCCGATAAAAAAGCAATTTAGGAGTAAGCTTATTAACCGCCATATCAGTTGTATCACCTTTTTCTATAAATGCCAAACATTGAAGCAACTTATTAAAATGATACACTAAAGATCGAGTTATCGCTATTGGATCTTCCCCTTCATTAATTGAACGTTGCAATGCATTTATCGTTTTTTCTGCATAACCTCCGGCAGCAAAATAACAAACATCTTCAGCCGTAGATGATGATTGATCAGCTATTGAAACTTTAATATCATCTAAGGTAACATTTTTTCTGTCCCCCAGAAAAGTTATTAATTTATCAATTTCGCCTAAATTGGTTTTCCTGTCAGCAGATAATCTGGAACAAAGCAACTGTAAAGCCTCATTATTGATAGTAATTCCGGCTTCTATAAATTTTGTTCTTGCAGTTGCAAAAATATCTTCATCTCTATCTTCATAACACGCAATGGCAGCAAAATTATCATCTTTCTCTGCCAACGTAACCAATGATGATTTTTTATTCAATGTTGAAGAATATATCACCAACAACGTATCTGAAGTGCTGTTTTCTAATAAATTTTTAAGATGTTTGGTCAAATTATTATCAGCATCTTTTACAACAACAACCCTACGCCCACCCATCAGCGATTGACTATTGTATTCAGCAACCAACGCACCGCTATCTGTATTTACATCTGCACCATTTAAATATGCCACACAAAACGGATCATACAAATCTTTAGAAACCGAAGAAATTAACTTTCGTACATATTCAGCAATTAACCCTTCATTACTACCATATACCAAAAAACCTTTGATATTCGTTTCTGTTTTTTTCAAATATTTTTCAATTTGGGCAGCCTTATAAATCAATTTTCATATCCTTATTATTGCTTAGAATAAAAATAAGCGGCAATTCTCAAAGATATATCTTCTGCAATAATTTTTGCAGCATCATTTTCTGTTTTTTTCTGAGCCATTGTTGTAGAAAATGGATTATCCATAATATCATAACTGACAAAAGCTACACTTTTTCCTTGCAAAACTTGTTTTTTATTTTCATCAAACATTTTATAACCGACATTATAAGCCACACGTTCATTTGTGGCAGTAATATCCCTACGCATTGCTTGCTGTACAATATTTCTGCTTATCAATGTAACTTCCAAACGATATTTGGGATTATGAGGAATACCTTTAGGAGTGAGCAAATCTAAAAGATTATTTCTCATAAGTTGCCCAAATCTATCAGCAATAGGCTCTACTTTTATCAAAGCCATATCAGCAGCAACAGATATTGTTTGTTTATTTTTTCCGTATTGCTGTCCGCCTATGCTATGTTGCATATACAATGGTTCAAAACCACATCCGAGCAACAAAGCAAACATACTCAACATCAATATCCGTTTTTTGCACATAAAAACAATCCCTTTAGACTACCAAATTAACAATTTTATTGGGAACAACAATAATTTTTTTAATTTCTTTGCCTTCTATCTGTTTAGAAACATTAGGCAGAGCCAAAGCAAGTTTTTCCACTTCTTCACGAGGTGCATCTTTAGGCATATCCATTGTTGCTCTTACTTTTCCGCAAATTTGTACAGCATATGTCACCTTATTATCTTCTGCCAATTTGGCATTTCCCACAGGCCAACTTTCTGCCACCACTAAAGACGAGCATCCTAAACGAGCCCACATTTCTTCAGCCAAATGAGGAGTAAACGGACACATCAATTTAATAAGATTGACATAAAGTTCCGAAGCAATTTTATTTTTCCCTGAAAGATAGTTAACAAAAGTCATCAGAGAGGAAACTGCTGTATTAAACTTCATCTGATCAACACGCTCGGAAACTTCAAGAATACATTTATGCATTGCTCTCAAATCATCATCACTTGGCTCAATATCAGCATATACTTTTTTGAACAAATTATATACTTTGCCCACAAAACGATATACCCCCATTAAGCTTTCTTCAGACCACATAGCCACTTGATCAAACGGACCGATAAACATTTCATACAAACGGAAAGTATCTGCTCCATATGCATCAACAATATCATCTGGGTTAATCACATTACCTCTGGACTTAGACATTTTTTCACCATTTTCAGCCAATATCATGCCGTGAGAAGTACGTTTATTATAAGGCTCTTTAGTAGAAACCAAACCGCAATCATATAAAAACTTATGCCAAAAACGTGAATACAACAGGTGTAATGTAGTATGTTCCATACCTCCATTATACCAATCAACATTCATCCAATAATCTAAAGCCTCTTTAGAAGCAAATTCCTGATCATTATGCGGATCACAATAACGCAAAAAATACCACGAAGAACCTGCCCAATTCGGCATTGTATCTGTTTCTCTTCTGGCATGAGCCCCACATTTAGGACAAGTTGCATTTAGCCATTCGCCGGCTTTGGACAACGGTGATTCCCCTTCATCATTCGGATGATAATCAGGAACTTCTGGCAATGTTAGCGGCAATTCTGATTCGGGTATTGGTTGCCAACCGCATTTATCACAATAAACCATCGGTATAGGCTCACCCCAATATCTTTGACGAGAAAACACCCAATCACGTAATTTGAAGTTAACTTTAGAACGCCCGAAACCTTTCTCAACAGCATAATCAATAGCAGCTTTCATACCATCATCTTTGTTCATACCGTCTAAGAAAGCTGAATTGATATGAACACCATCTTCTTCCCATGCTTTTTGAGATATATCTCCACCATCTAATACTTGAATTATAGGCAAATCAAAAACTTTTGCAAAATCATAATCTCGTTGATCATGAGCCGGCACAGCCATAATTGCACCGGTACCATATCCGGTTAATACATAATCAGATATAAACACCGGAATTTCTGTTCCTGTAAAAGGATTTCTTGCCTTTATTCCTTTTAATTCTACACCAGTTTTAGAATCATCCATTGTTCTTTGCAGATCAGATTTTTTAGCTGTTTCCTCCACATAGGCTTTAATTTCCGCCTGATTTTCAAAACGATTCATATATTTTTGAACAAATTCATGCTCTGGAGCCAATACCATATATGTCACACCAAAAGCTGTATCCGGTCTGGTTGTAAATACTGTTAGTTTATCTTCACCAAAAGCAAAATCAAGCTCAGCGCCTTCAGAACGCCCGATCCAGTTAATTTGTTGAGCCTTAACCCTGTCGATAAAATCCAAATCCCCTAAATCATTAATTAATCTATCGGCATATTTAGTAATTGCAATCATCCATTGCTCTTTATTTTTACGAACCACTTCTGCTCCGCAACGTTCACAATGACCGTTTATAACTTCTTCATTTGCCAAACCGACTTTACATGAAGGACACCAATTAATTGCAATCTTATCCTTATAAGCCAATCCCTTTTCAAAAAATTTTATAAACATCCATTGAGTCCATTTATAATATTCCGGAGAAGACGTATCTATACATCTATCCCAATCAAAACTGAAACCCAACGATTTTAACTGTTTAGTAAAATTTTCAATATTTGCTTTAGTAGATACAGCCGGATGAACACCGGTTTTGATTGCATAATTTTCTGCAGGCAATCCAAATGCGTCAAACCCCATGGGATATAACACATTAAACCCTTCCATTCTTTTTTTGCGAGAAATCACATCAAGAGCCGTATAGGAACGAGGGTGCCCCACATGTAAACCGGCACCTGACGGATAAGGAAACTCAACCAATGCATAAAACTTTTCTTTATTTTTATCAATTTCAACTTTATAAGCTTTTTCACTGTCCCAAATAGCTTGCCATTTTTTTTCTATTTTCTTAAAATTATAGCGGTCTTCCAAAGCCCACTCTTTTTGCCATTCTTCAAAACTGTTTTTTCCATCAAATCTGCTATTATTCATTTTTCTTTCCTATTATTCTAAGTTCAAACTTTTTCTATATAATTCACGAGCTTTATTAAAAATTATCATTTCTGTTTTTTTTGTAAGAGTTGTGTTTTTTACAACTTTTTCATTTTTTTCTTTTCGCAATCGTTCCCAAACTTCAACTTTCAAACAATCACTACTTAGTCGATTACTCAATACCCTAACTTCTACTTTATACTCTACGGATTCTATCTTAGTCCACTCAGTTATTATTGTTCCCGATTCTTTATTAGCCACAATACCATTCATAAAACTTAATTTATCGGTAGCAGCTTCCCATAAAAATCGATTCGGCCCAAGTTGTTCCTCTTGTTTTGGTTCTTTATCCGAACTTTTCCACCAATTATACGGATTCAATTGAGCACAACCGACATTAACACACACTACAAACAACAACACAAATTTTTTCATCATAACTTTCTGCCTGACAATCTAAAAATTCGCATAAAAGTTAGCCTATTTTAATATATTTGACAAGACTCAATTTTTCACTCTTGTATTTCTTGTTGCTATAAAATACAATAAATCAAATACTTTTAGAAAGCATATCAATGACAACATCAAGAGAATTATCCGTATTTATACTGCAAGATATCTTAGAAAACAAAGTTTTTGCTTCAGAAGCAAAGAATAAACACTTGCCCAAAGACTATCAGGAAACGGCATTTGTTAACATGTTGCTTCAAACCGGACTGAGGCACTTAGTATACATAAAATCAGTTATCAAGAATTATGCGCAAAAAAAATTTCCGCAAAACGCACGAGTTGCGCATTATTCTTTGATACTGGGAACTGCTGAACTTTTATATATGAACACCCCAAATTATGCGGTTATAAACTCTTATGTAGACATCACCAAAAAACACACCAACAAATATATTGCCGGTTTTACCAATGCCGTATTGCGAAAAATTGCCACAGAAAAAGATCGTTTTAAATCAGAGGATACCGGTATTTTTTTTCCGCCTGAATTTCGCAAATTATTGTCCTCATCATACAACAAAAAAACTATCAATTTTATTGAACAGGCTTCCATTAAAGAACCGTTTCTCGATATTAGCACTATTACAGATTTCAACCTTCCTCAATCCACAATCTTACCTTTAGGCGGATTACGCCTTAAAAACAATGGTAATATAACCCAAATTGAAGGATATCAACAAGGATTATGGTGGGTTCAGGATTTTTCATCTGCTTTTGCCGTAAACACTCTAAACAACATCAAAGATAAAAGAGTTTTGGACCTATGTGCCGCACCTGGTGGCAAAACCGCACAACTTATTGCAAAAGGAGCTAAAGTTACAGCCTTAGATATATCAGAGGAACGCCTTAAACGTTTAACCGAAAATTTATCTCGTTTAAATCTTCATACAGAAGCCACCATTTGCGCAGATGCAACCGACTGGCTCACTAACTATCATGGAGAACCTTTTGATATTATTTTATTAGATGCTCCTTGCTCAGCAACCGGTACTTTACGCCGTCACCCGGAACTAGTACACATCAAAAAAAGCTCAGATGTAGAAACTGTACTGCCTATCCAAAAGCAACTTCTGGAACAATCTGCCAATACTCTCAAAAAAGGTGGTTTACTTATTTATTGCACATGTTCCCTTTCCAAACAAGAAGGAGAGCAACAAATATCCTCTTTTTTACAAAAGCACCCTGATTTTAAAACTCATCAAGTTTCCATTCCCTCAGAATTGTCCGTATTATTAACCCCTGAAGGTTGGATTCGCATTTTACCGTCTCACCTAACATCTTTGGGTGGTGCAGACGGATTTTTTATTTCAATTCTTGATAAGGTAAACTAATGCTATTTAACAAAACTGAAACTCAAACTAACATCTCTCAACGTATCGCCATTTTAGGCGCATCTGCACTTAGCCTATACATGGCAAGCATTTTAAAAACTTTAGGACATCAAGTAGAAGTAATTTGCCCACCCAAAGAAGCTGAAGAACTAAATGCCACAGATATTATAATCAAGAATACTCGCAAAATTCAAAACTTACGACAAAACCTTAATTTTTCTCATGAAATTACATTTTCTCCTGACGTTTTTATAATTGCATCGGACTTTTCTGTTTTAAGAAGAGATTTACTTTTATTATCACCATCAAAACTTAAAGAAAGCCTTATTATTAATCTCACACCGTCCTTTCCGCAAACATTAATCTCAGATATCTTAAAGCTCCCGATAATTAACGCATTTTACTTTGGATGGTTATCACAACACAAAAACACGATAACATCTCTCAACAAAACTCCCAAGATCTCATTTTCTTCTCCTCCCAAAGAAACAGCGGAACTTGATACCATAAAAAACACTTTTGCATCATCTTTTTTAAATATTGATTTTCCGACAAATGAGGGAGATACATATTGGAACTGGCTTGCCTCAAATGCTTTAGTTTATTTTTTTGAAACCATTTCTGAAAAAAACATATCTTCACAAATCAAAAATTCAACATTCAAACAAGATACAGATAATTTTTTAAAAGAAATTTCATCTTTAGCCGCTATGGTTAACGCATCTATCAACAAAAACAACTTTTTAACCTCAATTTACGCTATTGATGAACTGATTTACTTTTCTCCCAAACAAGATAGAAACACCCGACTGATTTTGCAAGATAGATTTGTATCTCTTTTATTCTCCGGTACCAATTCTGATTCCGGCAGATATCCGTTTTTGCATAACTTGATCAAACAAATCAACAACAAACTTATAGTATAACCGCATAAACTAACTTGCAGTAATCATCAATCCGTTTATAATACATTAAAAGAAATAAATATCCGGAGCATAATTAATTATGGAATTGCAATATATTTTTTCCATATTAGGAGCCATAATAAGCTTTTTTTCCACAGAGCTGCTTCTGCGCATATTCAATCGAAAACACCAACATATTGCAGAACATACCATCTGCTCAATAGCCTTAATCTCTGGAATTATTTGTATATTTTTCTTTAATATTGCAACAGATTCCATATCGGAGCTATCTTTATTTCAATATCTTTTACCACTTATCAGCGCCACAGTTTTCATGCTGATTCCGACTTCAAAATTCAAATTGTTTTCTCGGATTTTAATAATTTATTCTATTACTCTTTGTATAATTTTCTTACTTAAACCGCTTTTATTTCCGCAATTGCCTAAATCTATAAATTACCTGATAATTTCCGCCATTTGGAGTTTTATAACTTTAAGTCTTAGATGCATCAACATTATTGCCGGACAAATCTCACTATCGGTAACAATTTTCGGCTTAGGATTATTTATTTTTTACTTTCTTGGCGGATTGCCTTTTGCCATCGGATTTTCAGCTTTATGTACCGGAGCATCATCTTTATCATTTTATTTAAAAAACAGAATATCTCCAACAGTGAAACTTTCTGAACAAGGAGCTGATAGTTTAGGTTTCCTGATTGGCGGATTTGTAATTTTAACCATACCGGAACAAAGTTTCCCTGCGACTGCGATTTTATTATTTTTCCCTTTTTGTGAAATAATTTTTGCTTTAATCCAAAGTTTACCTTTCTTTAATCATGGCAACAAATTACGAGAAAATACCGCTTGTTTCAAAGCCTGTTCCACAGGCCTTAACTGTGAAATCATAGATCGAATTTATTTTAAAATTATGATTATGACTCTCTTTTTCGGATGCTTTCAATTATACGCTCCGGCATCATATTCTTTATGGCCGATATGTTTAGTTATAGTCATCTGGCAACAATATCGAATAATTCATTGGTCAACTCTGTCATCGGGCATTAATGACACCAACCAAAAGTTTGTTAGCAATCTTAACAAACAGATAACTTCGCTCAAAGAAAACTTTAAACAAACGGATAAAAAACGCTAATGTTACTGGAAAAACTTAAAAATATTTTTCTTCAACCACGTCCGTTAAATCCGGAAGACATATCTCCGGAAGAAGCCCTTTTAATAAACTTCAAGGTGGTTATTGTTGAATTTGCAGATAATGTAGAATCTTCCGGCGGAGAAAAACTAACTTCAGCATTAAAATCTTGCGAAGGAATTTCTGCTTATTATTTTGATCAGCCGTTTGATAAAACATTTTTAAATCTAGAAAGTCGAACATTATTCGATTTAGTAGATAAAGGACAAAACATCTTAGATAAAAGCGGAGCAGATGTACTTATTTGGGGAAAAAAAGAAAGCGATAAAATACGCATAAACTTTCAAACTCCTTTTCAATATGAAAATTCCGGAGACAGTTTCTCAACATTATTAGATAGCCTATACCTTCCTTCATCAATATTTGAAAACAGTGCTCCCTTTCCCACTTCATTGTTAAACTTACTGTATGGAGCAATCATCAGTTCACTTAATCTTACAGATAAAACTCGTCAAATTCAAAAACGCTATTTATTAAAAAAGATAATAAAAAAACTATCAACCGACAATTCCGCAAAATCTTTATCAATTGAATATATTCCTTTTGTAATGAATTTTTTAGGATTAATATATCTTAATTTTTGCGGAAATTCTCCTCAAGAAAAAGATCTCAAGATTGTAAAAAACTTGTTAGAAACAGCTCTTGCACATAGCAATCAGCTTAACAACCCGATCCATTTGGGAAATATTTATCATCATATCGGACAAATGTATTACTTGGCCGCCACTCACATTGCCAGAAAACCGATAAACTCATATCGTAACGCCATAAGCAATTATCGTCTTGCTCAAAAATATTTAAGCAAATATAATTATCCGTATGATTACGGTCTTATCTCTTACAAATTATCAGAACTTTTTTATAATTATTGGCGCCAAAAAGAAGATCTTCAAGCTCTTCGAGATGCAGTTTTTCATCTCAGAGAATCAGAACGAACATTTACTTATGCGCTTTTTCCGGATTTTTGGGCACAAATACAAGGACGTTTAGGATATCTGTTGACTTTACTCAGCAATGCAGCCATTAGTAATGAAATTGCAGATTTAGCCATTGCCGCATACAAAAACCAACAAAAAATTGTCACTGAGAACAGAGATCCTGTATTATGGGCAGAAATTCAGGAAAAAATCGGCGACATATATCTCAGACAAGGGAAAAAAGAAGCTCGAAAGGAATTTTTTGAAGAAGCTTTGGAATATTTTCACGATGCACTTTATATCTTTGAAAACATGAACAAAACAACAGATATCCAGCGCCTCACCGCCAGCATAAAAAAAACAACAACTTTAATAAGTTATCATTAACCGATAAATAAATAGGATAATACCGATGCGATACAATAATCGTCCCAATAATGCACTAAGAAACATTGAACTTATTCCCAACTTCAACCCTTATGCCGAAGGTTCTTGTTTGGTAAAATACGGCAATACTCATGTTATTTGTACTGCCAGTATTGAAGAAAAAGTTCCTTCATGGTTAAAAGGCCAAAATCAAGGTTGGATAACCGCAGAATATTCCATGTTGCCTCGTTCTGCACAAGTAAGAATCCCTCGAGAAAGCAAAAAACCTTCTGGCCGCACTCAAGAAATACAACGTTTGATCGGACGTTCTCTGCGTTCAGTTGTAGACTTAACCCAATTAAAAGATATTTCAATTTGCATAGATTGTGATGTTATCCAAGCAGATGGCGGAACCCGTGTAGCCTCAATCACCGGAGGTTTTGTTGCTTTATATCAGGCAATAGAGTTACTGGTTTCTCAAAAACGCTTAAAAACAAACCCGATAAAAGAATTTGTTGCCGCAGTATCATGTGATATATACAACGGAGAAGCTATTTTAGACGTTGATTATCAAGAAGATTCCAACTCACAAGTAGATATGAATTTTGTGATGACAGAAAGCGGTAAACTTGTAGAAATACAGGGAACTGCAGAAGGAGCTCCATTTGATGAAACTCAGTTTCAACAAATGCTTAATTTGGGAAAAGAAGGTATCAAACAAATAATCTCCATTCAAAAACAAGCCTTAGGACAAAAATAAATGTTCACAAAATTACTACTTGCAACTCACAATACCAATAAAGTTAATGAACTTAAATCAATGTTGTCTTCTTATAAAATAGAGATCATATCGGCATCAGAATTGAACTTACCGGATATTGAAGAAACCGGCACAACATTTGCCGAAAACGCTATCCTTAAGGCAGAAGCTCTTTCAGATTTATCTGGTCTCGCTTGTTTAGCTGACGATTCCGGTCTTTGCGTAGATGCTTTAGATGGACGTCCCGGAGTATATACTGCTCGTTATGCTCCCAATAGAGACTTTGATAAAGGAATGGATAAACTATTACAAGAATTAAAAGATAAACCCTTATCCGAACGCAAAGCTCATTTTTCCTGTGTTCTTGCATTAAAGACACCTTCTAAACATTGTCAAACGTTTGAAGGAAGGGTAGACGGTACCATATCTTTATCCAAACACGGAAATGAAGGTTTCGGTTTTGACCCTGTTTTCATTCCGCAAGGTTATTCTCAAACTTTTGCCGAAATGAGTAAAGAGCAAAAAGCTAACCTATCACATCGTGGCAAAGCATTAAAACAATTTATTAAAGAGGTATTTGAAACTGTCTAAGATATATAACATTCCTGTTACCAATAGTTTTGTAGACACCTTAGCTACAAAACTATTAGATGAATATGCACAATCACCGCTTGAACTATCAGGTGTATTACTATTATTACCCAATCGCCGAGCCTGCCAAAACATGGCAGAAGCTTTTATCCGCAAACAAGGAATGTCACCCACATTATTACCGCAAATGCGCCCCATCGGAGATATTGATGAAGATGAAATATCCATCAGCGGAGTCAATGCCGATAGCCTGATAACAGATACCGCTCCTGCCATCTCCTCATTGGAAAGAACCTTATTATTCATGCGCATAATTTTATCTCGCCCACAAGAATTTGGTCTTGAAAAACTTTCACTATACCAATCTTGTTTTTTGGCACATGAATTGGGAAAGCTTATAGATACAGCTATTTTAGAAGAACTTGATTTTAACAATTTAAAAACACTTGTCCCTGAAGAATATGCATCTCACTGGCAAGAAACTTTAAAATTTTTAGATATTATTACTGCGAATTGGCCATTAATTTTATCTGAACGAGGTTTCATAGATGCCAGCAAACGCAAAACCGAACTCATTATTAAACAAGCTCAACTTTGGAAACAACTTCAAACAGACAGACACATCATTATTGGTGCCACAACGGCAACTTATCCGTCCATGCAAATATTAACTCAAACCATCTCCAAATTACCACATGGTGAAGTATTTCTTTACGGACTTGATAAAACATTGGACGAGAAAGCTTGGGCATGTATCGATGAAACTCACCCGCAATTCGAACTCAAAAATTTGCTAAAAAAATTAGATATAGAACGGCATCAAATTTCGGATTTTGTTCCACCGCTCAACCCCAAAAGAGAAAAACTGATTTCTGAAATTATGCGACCGGCACCTCAAAGCCATACTTGGCGAGAACTCAGTTCAACCGATTCTGCACCAATAGATGCTCAAGGAATTAACCTGATAAATTGTGCAGACAATAGAGAAGAGGCTCTTTCAATTGCGCTATTGATGAGACACACCATAGAAACGCCGGAAAAAACAGCCACACTCATCACCCCAGACAGAAAACTCGCAAGACGTGTTGCATCTGAGCTTCAACGTTGGAACATCAAAATTGATGATACCGCTGGGCGCCCTCTATCATCAACACCATGGGGTACTTTTATGCGTTTGATAATTACTGCCGCCACACCTCAAGCAGAGCGAGTTGCAAAGTTATCACTTCTCAAACACCCTTTATGTGGTCTGGGAAGCAATCCGCAAGACATAAGGAATCAAGCAAGAAATCTGGAATTACAATGGCGCATGGAAAAAGATACTTCTGATAACGAAATTTTATCTGTTTTATCAAATAAACTTTCTCCACTCACAAAACTTTTGCAACAACCGCAAATTTCTTTATCCCAAATCTTGAAAACTCATATTATGGTTGCCGAAGAATTATCCGCTACTTCTTCTTCTCAAGGAGAGCAAATTTTATGGAAAGGAGATGCCGGCAACATTGGAGCAGAACTGATTAGTCAATTGCTACCGCTCTCAAATATTTTATGTGATTTTGCACCTGAAGAATACATTGGCTTATTTGATGCCTTATGTTCTCAAAGCACTGTTCGAACCAGATATGGAACCCACCCTCGTCTTAAAATAATGGGACCGATAGAAGCCCGTCTTACGCAATCAGACATCACAATATTGGGAGGATTTAATGAAGGCACTTGGCCACAAATTGCCGGTACAGATCCTTGGATGTCTCGTCCGATGAAAAAGGATTTTGGTTTTCCTCTACCTGAAAAAAGCATCGGTATTATGGGATTGGATCTTAGCTGTTTTATGGGTGCTAAAGAAATATACATTACTCGCTCAGAAAAAGTTGATGGCACCCCCACACTGAAATCCCGTTGGCTGATGAGACTCGAAACAGTACTTAAAGCCTTAAATATTCCTATTTCACAAATTGAATGCAATCAATACTTACAAGCAACATCAGTAATTGATGAACCGACAACTTTCACCAAATTATTGCCACCGGCTCCCACTCCTCCGATTAAATATCGTCCTCGTCAACTCTCAGCCAGTAATATCGAACTGCTTATGAGAGATCCATATAGTATTTTTGCTAAGTATATTCTTAAATTAAAACCGCTAAAAGATCTTTCTCCTGAACTTACTCAAGCAGATTTTGGCAATCTTTTGCATCAAATTTTAGAAGAATTTAACAATAAAAATCCGCATACTTTCCCCCAAGACGGATTAAGCCAACTTTTAACCATCGGCAAGCAAAAATTTTCTTCAGACCCTCGTTTAAAAGACAAACAAAGTTTTTGGTGGCCAAAATTTGCTAAAATGATTGAACATTTATCATCTTTAGAACAAAATTACCGACCGGATATTGCCAAGATAAACAATGAAATTCAAGGTAGTTATACAATTTCAGAACTTCCCTATGGAGAATTTACCATAACAGCAACGGCAGACCGTGTTGATGAAACTAAAGATGGAGAAATTAATATTATTGACTATAAAACAGGCAAAGCTCGTAGCACTAAAGAAGTAACACTCGGCTTCGCTCCTCAACTTCCCATAGAAGGACTTATAGCCCAAAAAGGCGGATATCCGAAAATAAAAGCTAAAAACATAAAAAAACTAATTTACTGGCAACTGGGACGCAAAGAAACAGTTATAGAGGAAAATATACCGCAAATATTATCTAATACCGAGCAAAACATAAAAGAATTGCTCAACATTTTTGACTTTCCGACCACTCCTTATATATGCAACCCAAATCCTAAGAGGATTCCTGAATATTCAGATTATGAGCATCTTGCACGCATAAAAGAATGGTATGTAAATGAGGACGATGATGACTGATTTTCAAACAGAAAAGCAAAACCGTATTGCGTTGGCAACCAAACAGCAAAGACAAGCATCTGATCCTGATACTTCTGTATGGGTAGAAGCTTCTGCCGGCACCGGCAAAACAAAAGTTTTATCAGACAGAGTTTTACGAATTTTATTAAGTGGCTCATCACCATCTAAAATACTATGCCTTACGTATACCAAAGCTGCGGCTGTTGAAATGAACAACCGCATTACTTCTCGCCTCAGTAATTGGGCTGTAACCGATGATAAAACTCTAACAACAGAACTACAAAAACTTTTAGGCACAAATAACATTGATGATAATATTTATTCGCAAGCCCGTCGTTTATTTGCATTGGTACTTGAAACAGCCGGAGGCATGAAAATTCAAACTATTCACAGCTTTTGCCAAGAGATTCTCAAACGTTTTCCTCTGGAAGCAAAAATATCACCTTACTTTGAGGTAATGGACGATAGGACTGCCAAAGAAGCTCTGGAAAGTATCAAAAAATCATTATTCCTAAAAATAGAACAATCACCCGACTGCCAAACCGCAAAAGCATTGGCATACATTACCTCAAAAATGAGTGAATTTACTTTTCCCAAACTAATGAATTCTCTCACCAACAATCGAAACCGAATTATTCAAATACTCAACAGTTACTCATCTATTGAAGAACTCATTAATACTATTGCCGAACGTTTACATATTTCTCCGCAAACAACCACCGAGCAAATTCTACAAAATTTTTGGAATCAAACTGACAATAACTCAATAGTTGCTTTTGCCCAAGCCATGCTCAACGGTTCAGAAACAGACAAAGCAAAATCAAAAAATCTTTTGCTTTCCTTAAAAAATAAAGATTATAATTCATACCATAAACTATTTTTAACCGATAAAAATGAACCACGCAAAACTCCTGCAACCAAAAAAGTACTTTCTCTTTTTCCGCAAGGAGAAGAAATTGCATATACAGAAGCTCTAAGACTTATCTCCACAGACACCTTATTAGCCTCTGCCGAATTACTTTCCTCAACCACTGCTGTTTTATATCTGGCTCAAGATTTGCTTAATTGTTATACCTCATTTAAACGCCTTAACTCAAAAATGGACTATGAAGATTTGATTATTCAAACCAAACAATTACTGCAAAACCCGCAAGTTGCCGATTGGGTTCTATATAAACTTGATGGCGGTATTGATCATGTTTTAATTGATGAAGCTCAAGATACTTCACCCGCTCAATGGGAGATTATAAAATCGATTACCAACGAATTTTTTTATGGGAACAGCAGCAAAACCAAAACCGGAACGATTTTTGCGGTAGGAGACAGAAAACAATCCATATATTCATTTCAGGGTGCCGATCCTAAAGAATTTGAAAACAGCAAAATCCATTTTTCTGATAAAGCGTCTTCCCAAGCTCCTTTTGCAGAAATTAATCTTGACGTATCTTTTCGATCGGTATCAGCCATTATGGATACTGTTAATCGAATATTTTCATATCCTGAAGCCAAACAGGGAGTTGTCCCTTCTACACAAAGTGTTTGCCACATTCCGTCTCGCATTGGAGAAGGCGGAAAAATAGAAATTTGGCCATTAATAGAATCCCAAAAAGAAGATACCGCTAATATTTGGCAACCACCTGTTGAAAGGACAACCGCAGAATCTACCAGTTCACGTCTTGCTACCTTAATTGCAGAAACCATTCACCGCCAAGTAAGCAAAAAAGAAATTTTGGTATCACAAAATCGTCCGATAAGATACAAAGATTACATGATTCTTGTCCAACGCCGAAACAGTTTCGTTGAAGAACTTGTACGAGCATGCAAAAATCTTAACGTAAGCATTGCAGGCGCAGATAAAATCAAACTTTCTGAACAAATAGCCGTACAAGACTTAATATCTTTAGCCAAATTTGTTTTATTGCCTGACGATGACCTAAGCCTTGCAGAAGCTCTCAAATCTCCTTTATTTGAACTGACAGACGATGACCTTTTACATCTTTGTTGGAATAGAGGAACTAAAAGCTTATGGCAACAACTAAAAACTTCAACAAATCACTCACAAACAACTCAAATTTTACAGGAGCTTTTACGATTAGCTGACAATATTCGTCCTTTTGAGTTTTTCAATTACATTTTAACCATTTTACATGGGCGTCAAAAATTCTTATCACGACTTGGCCACGAAGCTGATGATGGTTTAGATGAGTTTATAAACTTAACTCTAAGTTTTGAACAAGAACACATACCATCATTACAAATGTTTATAGAATGGATAGAAGAAGATGAAGTTGAAATAAAAAGAGAACTTGAACAAAATCAATCAGATGCCGTTCGTATCATGACGGTTCACGGCTCCAAAGGCCTGCAAGCTCCAATAGTTATTTTACCGGATACCACTCGTGTAAAATCAATTCGCAACGAAGCTGAGCTTTTATTGGATAATAACATCTTATTTTATCCTTTCAGCTCTGATGAATATGAAGATAATTGCAAAAGAATCAAACAAATGCAAAAGAAACAATCTCTGGAAGAATATCATCGCTTGCTTTATGTTGCCCTCACCAGAGCAGAAGAACGCCTATATATTTGCGGTTACCAACGAGGAAAACTCAGTGCAGAATCTTGGTATCAGCTATGTTTAGATTCTTTATCAGGTCTATGCTTACCGCAAGCAGATAAACAAATATATGAAGTCCATCAAGAAGCACCTCTTCCAACTCCTACTTCTATACCGGTTTCTCAACATACATATAAAAAATTTGAATGGCTATATAGTCCAGCACCGGAAGAATCTCCTCTTTCCAAACCATTAGCACCATCAAAAACTGAAGATGAAGAAGAATTAACCAGCTCACCACTGACGGATAATCATATTTTATACTTTAAAAGAGGAAGTATAATTCATAAACTCCTTCAATTTTTACCGACAACACCTTTAACTAATCGTGAAAATACAGCGTTAAAATACATACAAAAGCAATATCCCGAAATTTCCTTATCCGAACAACAAAAAATTACCTCAGAAGTAATTTCTTTACTTTCTTCTCCTGATTTTTCACATTTATTCGGAAGCAATTCTCAAGCAGAAGTACCTGTTATGGGAGAGGTTGACGGACAAATTATTTCCGGACAAATAGACCGCCTAGTCATTACTCCGGAGCTTATCAGTATTGTAGATTATAAGACTAATCGTCCTGCTGCAAAATCGCTTTCAGAAGTTCCGCCTTCATACTTCAAACAATTACGAGCCTACAAAAAATTGATACAAAAAATATATCCTCATTCTATTGTAAAAACTTATATATTATGGACCAATACCGCTCAAATTATGGAAATTGAATAAAATTATAAATAAACTATAAAATAAGCTTTAATTTATAAAAAAAATTTCTTATATTATATACATAACACAACAAATATTTTTATAAGTTTAGAAAGGATATGTTATGAAAAACATTTCAGATGCTCAATTTGAAGCAGAAGTTCTCAATGCCAAAGGTCTTGTTCTCGTAGATTTCTGGGCAGAATGGTGTGGACCTTGTCGCCAACTTTTACCTATTTTAGAAGAAGTTTCTCAAGAAATGTCCGGCAAAGTAGAAGTTTGCAAAATGAACGTTGATGAATCCCCCAATACTGCTTCTCAATATGGAATCCGTAGTATCCCTACAATGTTTTTATTTAAAGACGGCAAACAAATTGACGTTAAGGTCGGATTAAATTCCAAATCATCTTTAGAAAATTGGATTAATTCCAACGCTTAATACATTTCACAAAAAAACATGGCTCTGCTTAGAGCCATGTTTTTTTATACATTATGTTTATTTTGTTACCACAACCATAGCTTCACGCAATATTCTTCCGTTTATCATATACCCTGTTTGCAGTTCGGCAATTACAGTTCCTGCTGGTTTTGTTTTATCTTCCACTTCTTGAATAACTTGATGATAATTAGGATCAAAAACGGTTCCCATAATATCCATTTTTGAGATTCCGAACTTTGCAAAAACTTTCATCAATTCATTTTCCGTAAGCTCAACGCCTTTACGTAATGCTTCACAATTATTTTTACCATCGCTGTTATCCACCGCTTCAATGGCTCTATGTAAATTATCAGCCACTGTCAATAAACTTTTAGCAAAATCAGCTATTGCATATTTATTATTTTTTTCAATTTCCTGAGCACATCTTCTCTTGACATTTTCTGCATCAGCAAATGCACGCAAATAATCTTCTCTGAGCTTAAGATTTTCTGATTTTAGTTCCTCCAATTCAGCCTCAACATTATTTTCTTCTGTCGGTGCTGATACCTCATCAAGAGTTTCTGTATTTTCAATTTCTTCTAAAGCTTCTTCAATATTTTCATTTTGTGGTTGTTTTTTATTTTTTGTCATGTCTTTTCTCTTAAAAAATATTAACTAAATGTGCATATATAATGGAATTTAGTGACTAATACTTGACAAGTCAAGAGGTATAGTCTTTTAATAAGCATATACATGGTTAAATAACCGCTAATTAATTATTTTTGCATTTTTGAAAGATATAAAATGACAATCGCTTACCAGCCTTCAGACATAAATACCAAACCACTACCTAAAGATTTCAACAAAAGAAAATTTACTATAAATTATCCGGTCACTACCAACCCTTATCTTCAAGAAATTCAAAACTTATCCAAAATTCAATGCTTAAGCAAAAATGCATGGAAAAAAATTGAGCAAATTAAAGGCTGGATGGTATCTGCAGAAACCGCCACTTTCATGAAATGCGGAGGCTTAGGAATGATTGCCACCGAACTTCCTGAAGCTTTTAACAAAGCTTATGATTCTCAGTCAGAAAGCCTAATCGTTATCACCCCTCTATACACCGGCAATACCGGCAAAAAGAAAGCTGAATTTATAGATGGTGTTTATCACGGAGCCGAACATAAAGACATCTCTCTCAAGCATATTAAAACCATTGATGTATCATTCATCGGAGACAAATCTGCTCTCATCAAAAACAAAGTAGATATTTATGTTGGAGAATTTCACAATTGTCGCTATATATTCTTGGGCAATGACCGCTTTTTCAACATTGATCCGCATCCGACAAATCCTCCGGCACAAGATGGTTGCTATATCAAAAACAAAAACAATATTAACGAAGTTGAACGTTTTGCATTTTTCTCTAAAGCCGTTTATACTCTGACCAAAACCATTGCATCTGGCAAATTACCTGAGCTAGAGCTTCCAAATGTAATTGTTGCCAATGATTGGCATAGTGGAGCGCTTTCCGGTTTATTCAAATATTTCACCACGGCCCAAGAATATATTGGTACTATGGATTCTCAATTAAGTTGCACAATCAAATCTATTCCGATAATTCATATTGCACACCACTTAGGATATCAAGGCTGGGATTATGACAATACTTCAAAAATATTAAATTCATTATATGAACAAACTGCAACTATTGTTTTAAAAAATGCCAAATCCATCAAAAATAGTAACCCTCGTGCCACCAATACCCTTATTGTACATGATTGCTACAATCAAGCATCTTGCAATTTTCACTTAGCAGATAGAGTTGTTACCGTTTCCAAAAACTATCTTGAAGAAGTTTCTAAGGAACTTGGATTTGGTTTTGATTTCCGTGACATCTTAAAAATCCGCAAAGATCACCGTAATTTCTATGGCATAGTCAATGGATATGAAAAAAGTCTTATTTCTCCCAATCAGGATAAAATAAACGCTGTAAATAAGTATTTTGGCACTACCAACTTTGTTACTTTTGATGAAAATAATCTTGAAGGTAAGCTTCAGAACAAAAAAGAATTTATCAAACTGATTTCTCAACTGGCTACCGACAAAGACTTTAAGCAAAAAGTTATCCCTTTGATAGATACCTATAAATTTGAATCTATCGTCCAAGATGTCAAAGACGCCTCTAAAACACCCATTGTCTGTGCTACCAGTCGCTTGGTTGAACAAAAAGGCTACGATATTGCAGCTCAAGCAATTTTAAACATTTCTCAAAAATACAAAGATATTAAAAGGGAACACCCTATATTTATACTTGGCGGTGCTGGTGATATCAATTATTTTGAAATGCTCACAAAACTCAAAGACAAAGTTTCAACCCTCAATCCGGCAATTGGCAAACGTATTTTTGTATTTAGAGGATACCGTGATGAATTTGCCTACGCTATTCAATTGGCATCAGACTTATACATGATGCCTTGCCGTTTTGAGCCTTGTGGTTTAACCCAAATGGAAGCTATGGCCAAAGGAGCTTTACCTGTGGCAATGTCAACCAGTGGTTTGGTAGATACGATTGAAGATGGCATAGATGGTTTCCGTACTGATGTGTTTTTCACCAACAATCGCCGTGTTTATGGAACAAACTTAACCGCTCAACGTCTTAAAAACAATGAGAACGCATATACAGAAACATTAGATAAAGCTTTATTTGTGTTTTATACTGCCCCAAAAATCTTTAGCACTATGCAACAAAACGCTCTACGTAAAGACTTTAGCTGGGACGTCAAGGACGGTTCACTGAGCAAATACCATAACTTGCTCTCCACCGGCCATATCTAACCCTCCCATTGAGATTGTACTTCACTTTCTTCAGGAAATTTTTATTATATTACAAAATCAGATTATCTGCCAAATTTAGGGGCAAAGGTAATTGCTCAATATTATAAAAACATTACAACAGATAAGATAAGATAAGATAAGATAAGATAAGATAAGATAAGATAAGATAAGATAAGATAAGATAAGATAAATAATTAAAGCTCACCCCGACGAAAACAAGCTTTTTCAAAGCGCAGTTTAAGTCGTCTCCGCCTATAACATAAAAAAAGACGATCAAAAAGATCGTCTTAACTATTGGCGGAGAGGGTGAGATTCGAACTCACGGAGGGGTCGCCCCCTCGACGGTTTTCAAGACCGCTGCATTAAACCGCTCTGCCACCTCTCCACAAGAAGTAATCTTGAAAACAATAGCTTTTTATATCAAAGCAAACAAAAGGTCAAGATATTTTTTTATAATTTAGTAAATTGCAAAAAAGGCCCTGTGAAAAACAGAGCCTTTTTCTATATATATTCAGCAATTACATATTGGCAGAATCAACTTTTACGCCAACACCCATAGTACTACTCAAAGAAACTTTTTTCATATAAGTTCCTTTAGCACCACTTGGTTTTGCTTTAATTATGGCATCAATAAATGCTTTAGCATTTTCCAAAATTTGTTCTTCACTAAAGCTTGCTTTACCGATACCGGCATGAACAATACCATTTTTTTCAACACGATATTGAACTTCACCGGCCTTTGCTTTTTTAACAGCGTTGGCAACATCAGCTGTAACTGTACCCAATTTCGGGTTTGGCATCAAACCTTTAGGACCCAACACACGAGCCACACGACCAGCCATACCCATCATATCCGGAGTAGCAATACAACGATCAAAATCTACTTTGCCGGAAAGGATAGAATCAACCAGATTCTCAGCACCAACAATATCTGCACCGGCAGCTTTTGCTTCATCAGCTTTTTCACCTTGAGCAAAAACGGCAACACGTACAGTTTTACCGGTACCATGAGGCAAAGAGCATACACCGCGAACCATTTGGTCGGCATATTTAGGATCAACACCCAAATTTACGGCAATATCAATAGTTTCATCAAATTTTGCAGTAGCATTAGCCTTAACAATCTTAACAGCTTCATTAAGAGCATAAGCTTGCTCTTTATTCACAGCTTTATAAGCATTTACAATTCTTTTTCCAGACATCACACTACTCCACAACCTTAATACCCATAGAAACGGCCTGACCTTTAACCATATTCATTGCAGACTCAACTGTAGAACAGTTAAGATCCGGTAATTTAGTCTCAGCGATTTCTTTAACCTGAGCCATTGTAACTTGACCGGCAACAACCTTACCCGGTTCTTTAGAAGCAGACTGAACATTAGCAGCCTTTTTCAAATAATAAGCAACCGGAGGAAGTTTGGTAACAAATGTGAAAGACTTGTCTTCAAAAGCAGTAATCACAACGGGAACAGGAATACCCGGCTCCATTTTTTGAGTAGCTGCATTAAAAGCCTTACAAAATTCCATAATATTTAAGCCTTTTTGACCCAAAGCAGGACCAACCGGAGGAGATGGATTAGCCTTACCTGCTGGGATCTGAAGCTTGATTAAGCCTAAAATTTTCTTTTTAGATTTAGCCATTTTCATACCCTTCATACATAGGATCGTGGTTCGAACAATGGCTGTTCTTCCACGAATATTAAAACACGATTCGCACTCAAATGCAAAAAATTCACACTTAAAATGCTGCCTCTATATACCACAACCTTTTAATTTTGCAAGCACTTTATTTAATTGCTAAAAATTTTGTCTACAAATGGTTGCATTTTATTCTTTTAGCGATTATATTCAAACCATCACAAAAAATTATTGTAAAATTATGAATAAAAATGAAGATGGATTAGCCATAGGTGGAAACTTCACTTATGATGCACAGGTCAAATCCGTAAAAGACAATTGCGTAACGTTTGCACTCCCACATGACCTTACAGGAGTATACTTTTTACCGCAAAACAGCCAAATAAACCCTCACACATTATTTAAAATCGGTTGTTTTTGGCCTATAAAAGTAAACAAAATAATCAAACGGTTCCGCCAAAAAGAAAATTATAGTTATCCGGAAACTTGGATATATGTTACTCCTCAAAACTTTCCGACAGACGATTATGTTAAACATCACCCTTTAGGAAGCAAAGTTACCGGTATCGTAAAACACCAGTATCATTCCGGAGATTGTTTGATACATCTTGCACCTGATGTTGAGTGTACTGTTAATAGTCATCAACATTTTCATAAAGGACAAGAAATATCTTGCAAACTTCAAAGCTATAATTCTCAAACCAAAAAACTAAGCATAAACATTATATAGTTTTCCCCCCGATAGCACAACGCATCGGGGTTTTTTTCATATTTTCAAAATTTTTGATTGCATTTTATCAAAAATAAAACTATAGTTTCAAATATTACCAAAATTTTTGGAGGACTACCTATGAAGTTTATCGGCGTGATGACCGGCAACTCCCTTGATGCTATTGATATTGTTTTAACAGATTTTAACCATAAACAAATAAAAGACATATGCGGACATAGCAAACCGATTCCGCAAGAAATTAGAGAAAAATTTATCTTACTCCGTCAAAAGCTTAGCTCAAATTTTGGTGATATCGAAAACATTTATCAAGAAAGCACCGCTGATTTTCACCTGCTTCACGATGAATATATCAAGCTTGTCGCACAAACCATAGATGAGCTTATCTCTCAAAACAACATCTCAAAATCAGATATTAAAGCTGTTGGCTTTCATGGGCAAACTTGCCACCACTTTCCCCCGTCTATTGCCGGAGAAACAAATGAACCTTCCACCTTACAAATAGGCTCCGGACAAATGTTAGCAGACCTTATTGAGTTACCTGTTGTTTTTGACTTCAGATCTGATGATATAATGAACGGAGGAGAAGGCTCTCCTCTTTCACCTATTCACCATATGCATATTGCTGAGAATCTTAAGGAACAAGAAATTTTTCCATTAGCATTTTGTAATGGTGGCAATAGTGGTAATATCACCATTATTTCCGAAGACTTAAATAGCAAAGAATTACAAGTAATCGGTTGGGATGTCGGTCCTTTTAACCATTTTGTAGATTACCTTGCTCGCACGGAAGCTGACTTACCGTGTGATCTTGATGGACAGATAGGATCACAAGGACAAACAAATTTTAATTTACGGGATAAATTGTTTTCATCAGCCGTTATCACCGCAAACGGGCGTAATTTTTTACACATTTCACCACCCAAATCATCAGACCCTGCATGGTATAAAATCATTCCCGAATTAGTAGATAAATCCATTCCTTTGGCAGATAGGATATATACGGCAGAATGTTTTTCAGCAGAAATTTTTGTTCGCTCACTTGGACAAATCCCGTTTAATTTTAAACGCCCCAAACACTTCTTGCTTTTTGGAGGAGGTTGGAATAATCCTGTTATTCGCAACCATTTTGAAAAAACTTTAAGAGGAAAGAACACATCATTTCACTACGGTTCAAAAAGCATAAAATCAACATATATACCAGATGCAATTATTCAAAAATCAGATACATTCGGTTATAGCAGCAAATATATGGAAGCTCGCCTTATTGCAGACATGGCAAAATGTTTTATAGATAACCAACCTTATACTCTTCCTGCGGTTACCAATTGCCAATCCTCCACCAAATGCGGAACAATAGCATATCCGCAAGGAAACAATAACATCTTATGGTCACGAGCTGCCAAAGGTTGGAGCAATAAAAAAGAGAGCCGATAAGCTCTCTTTTTTTTATCTCCTAAATTATTTTTTCTTTTTAATTGTTTCCAATTCAGAAGTACAATTCGGACAACGAATTGCATCTATTGCAATTTCAGAACAACAATATGGACATTTTTTTGTTGTTGCAACTTCTTCTTTCTTTTCCTTTGCATCAATCTTAGCTTGTAGTTTATTAATCGCTTTAATCAAAATAAACACAGCAAAAGCCACAATCAAAAAGCTGATAACGGCATTAATAAACAACCCTACATTCAAAGTAACGGCACCAGCAGCCTGAGCAGCGCTCAAAGATGGATAAGGAGCCGGCGTTACTCCGCTTTTCATTACCCAAAATAGATTTGTAAAATCAACTTTACCAAGTAATAAACCTATTGGTGGCATAATCACATCTTTAACCAAAGAATCTACTATTTTTCCAAATGCAGCACCAATGATAATACCTACTGCCATATCAATTACATTGCCACGCATTGCAAATTTCTTAAATTCAGAAAGCATTCCTTTAAACATTAAAATCTCCATAAAAAAGTTAATACAAAAAATTATTCATCTTCGTTTTCTCTAATTCTTTGAATATCCGCTCCGACAGCTCTCAATTTTTCTTCAAGCTTTTCATAACCTCTATCCAAATGATAAACTCTGTTAACCACAGTCTCTCCTTCAGCAACAAGTCCGGCTAATATCAACGCAAAAGATGCTCTCAAGTCTGTGGCCATCACTTGTGCGCCTGATAATTTGTTAACACCTCTGACAATTGCCGATGCATGTCCATGCACATTAATATTTGCCCCCATACGCAACAACTCCGGCACATGCATAAACCTATTTTCAAAAATTGTTTCCGTAACCATTGCAGCACCATCAGCGGTCAGCATCAAAGCTAAAAACTGAGCTTGTAAATCTGTCGGAAATCCGGGAAACGGCTCTGTCATAATATCTTTACCGCACAATTTACAATTTCTTGCATCAATTAAGATTCCTCTGTCGGTTTCGCTAACATTAACTCCCATGTCTTTTAACACTTGCAATGGCCGACGCAAAGTATCTGTCTGTGCATTAATTAATTCTATCTTTCCACGAGTGATTGCTGCTGCCACCGCATATGAACCGGCTTCGATTCTGTCTGGAATAACTTTGTGCTTTGCAGCATGTAGTTTATTCACCCCTTCAATTGTCAATACGGCCGTTCCGATACCCTCAATTTTAGCCCCCATAGCATTAAGCAACATTGCCAAATCCCCAATTTCTGGTTCTTTGGCAGCATTTTCCAACACTGTTTTACCATCTGCCAAAACAGCTGCCATCAACACATTACAAGTAGCTCCGACAGACACGCCCGGAAAAATAATATGAGCTCCTTTCAAACGCCCATTGGCATCAGCCAAAATGTATCCGTTTTTAATTTCTATTTTGGCTCCCATCTGTTCCAAAGCAGCCAAGTGAATATCCATTGGTCTGGCACCGATAGCACACCCACCGGGCAAAGATAGCTCACATTTTCCATATCTGGCGAGCAATGGTCCCAAGACATAATAAGATGCCCGCATTTTTCTGACATAATCATACGGAGCAACCAGACTTGTCGCTTCTTTAGTCCTATAAGAATAAGTTTTTGCCGGATGATTATCAATAAAATCATCAAACTCATCAATTTTTGTTCCCAACTGTTCCAACAATGCATTCATAGCTTTAATATCCGAAAGCATTGGCATATTGGTAAGAGTCACGGTTTCATCAGTCAACAAACTGGCACAAATCAACGGCAAAGCTGCATTTTTAGCTCCACTGATAAATATTTCGCCATTTAATACCTTCCCCCCCCTAACTTTAATCTTATCCATTTTTCGCCTCCTTAACAGCTTTATCCAATAGCTCTTTTTGACGCTTACGTTTAATTAAATTTTTTTGCAAAGCTTTTGCTTCCCGTTCAAACCTGAGATCTTTACGAGTTTTATTTTTATTATTGCTTGTCATACAGTAGTCCTTAACCATTACTTGGAAATTTCTTCAAAAATAAGTTGTTCACCATTTTCAAAAATCAAAAACAACTTATTTTCTTCCACTTTAAACTTTTTAACCTTTGCCAAATTTTGCAAATACTGCTGTTCAATTTCCATCATATCTTGCGGACCGGCCATCATTGTAGACCCCACACTGTCAAAAACGAAATTATCTTCAGAAACATTATAAGTTCCAAAATATCTGTTTACGGCAGAATCACCATAGAATCTGTTTTCTTTAATATCAAACCCCAAAGTAATTTTAGCATCATTTTTCACATCTGATAGCTTATACTCTTTTCCCATAAAATCATTATTCTGAGCAGAACAAGCACTTATCATTACAAACAACACCAAGCATCTGATGAATTTAATCATTTTACACCTCAATATTTTTACATTATAGCTAAAATTACCAATTTTTAATAATAATAACAAGCATTTTTCCCAAATTATGCTTGATTTTATGAATAATTTAAAAATATTTTCATAAAATGTAAAACAATACTTGATTTTTATAAAATCTTTCTGTATGTTACCACTCGCATGGTTACCATGTATAATATTATTATGCCGCTGTAGCTCAGTGGTAGAGCACGTCATTGGTAATGACGGGGTCGCAAGTCCGATTCTTGCCAGCGGCACCATTAAAAAGACCTCCTTTGCGGAGGTTTTTTTAATGGTATTTGCCAATGGCTAGGATCGGGCTTGCGAAGCAACGTCCGGAGTGGATAGTTGGCGAAAACAAGTGCAAAACTTTAGCGAATAGCTCAGTTTTGTACGAAGTTTGAGCCTTACGACACGAGGAGGACCCGTGAGTAATACGAACGGAAGTACCCATTCTTGCCAGCGGCACCATTTTATAAAAGGCACTCGTTTGAGTGCCTTTTTGCTTTATCAGGGCTAGCTCACATAAAATCCGACAGTTACTTTCCCGAAAATATCAATTCCACCAAAATTATCGGACTTTTTAAAACAATTATATTGTTCGAGTATTACCTATGTTTCTATTTCTAAAACATACGGTATCTTGTTTACATTTTAATGCCATTTCACAAGCATTGCGCATATCATTAAATAACCCTTTTAACAATCTAGCTCTATTTTCATCTAAAATTCTCATTTTTGATGTTTTACTTTCATTAGAATCATAAACACTCCAAGTTGGTTTTTCTCCTATTTTGCTACTTTGAAATCTGCCAACTATTCTATGTCCATTAACAAAATCTAGATTACAGTGCATATCATCTTCACGATTTAATACTCCAAGTATTTCATCATTATTAGCATGCAATTCAACCTTTTTACCATCTTTTGAGGCTTTCATTTTAATACATCGTTTGAGCAATTCTGTTTCTGGATAATTTAAGCTAGTTTTTTCTTTAGGCCCAATTCCTTTTAATTCTTTCATTCTATCACTCATAAGAGATGTTTCTTTAACTTTTACAACCATGAACCCTCCAAATTTTATGATTTAATATTTAAATATTATACTATTTTACTTTTTATGTCAATCTAGCGGTTATTGAGATATTTTATTTGAATTATTATACTTTGTTATCTATTGCTATATTTTATAAGCCAATTGTCTAAAATCATCATAATTTTCAGTCCGATAGTCGCAAACTATCGCGCACCATTTCCAAAAAAGCACCTTAATAGGTGCTTTTTTTGTTGCAATTACTACTTCTCACAACGTCCGATTGTTTATTTTCTGAAAATAGCACTTTCTCATCAACTATCGAATTTTTTAATAAACCTATTGATTTTCTTCTGTATTAGTCTATTCTAACATAGAAAAGGAACAAAATATGGAAAAATATAAATTAGAAATTTTTATTCCGAAAACGCATTTGAAACAACTACAAACAACTTTGCAAAAAGTTGATGCTGGACACATAGGAAATTATGATTCTTGTTTATCATATAGCGAAGTTACAGGAACTTGGCGTCCGTTAGATGCGGCAAAACCGTATTTAGGCAAACACGATAAAATAAGTCAAGAGCCGGAAATGAAAATAGAAGTTATATGCTTAAAAGAAAATTTAAACAAAACAATTTCAGCCATAAAAGGAATTCACCCGTATGAGGAACCTGTTGTAAATATAATTCCTTTGCTTGATATAAATGAGATTTGAAACAATGCCGGCATATTTAATTTTAGGAAACATATTTTCTTTATTGTCGGCAACTTGCATTGCCGTTTCAGCTATTAAAAAAAAGTAAAAAAGATTTTATGTATTGGCAAATCGGAGATCCACTTTTCGGAATTGCAACATGCATTGTGCTTTCGGCTTATGCGGCGCTTGTTATCAGTGTGGTTTGCCTTATTCGTAATATTTTATCTTATAAAGGCAAAAAAATTAATTTTATAAATTATAAATATTTGCATATTAACACTGTTCTTTATTTAATTAAAAGGATATTCCATGATAACACAAAACAGATGGCAGCATATTTTAGGTGTAGCAAGAAAATGCAGAGAATATGCCGCAAAATTTAGACCTGATGACAGTAAATTCACCGAAGATATGTTTTTACTCGGAATGCTCCATGATATGGGATATGAATTTAATCAAAGTAATTCTTCTCATGCGGCAGTCGGTGGAGAAATATTAAAGCGCAATGATTATCGCTATTGGCAAGAAGTATCTCTACATGGAAATGAAAAAGTTGATAATATGACAGATGAACTGTTTATTTTGAATTGTGCAGATATGTCAACAGGTCCAAACGGTGAAGATTTTTCTTTTATTGAAAGATTAGAAGAAATAGCCTTAAGATTTGGGAAAGATGCAGATGCTTACAAAAAATGTGTTATAGAAGTTGAAAAATTAAGATCTGATAAAAGGTATGAAAAAATAAGTTAAAACAACTCCAGCTTATACTTCAACTGCTTACATTCATCATAATTTTCAGTCCGATAATTGCAAAGCAATGGGTTATGAGTGGCTTACTGTTTGTCTTCAGGCTTGTCTATTTTCTTTTGTTTAGGCTTAACGGGCAAATAATTTTCATTCGTTACAACTTTCTGTCCTGTTCGTTCTTCAAAATCTTTCTTAGCACGTTTAGAAATGTTACCGCCAATTTTTGCTGCTTTTTTATTTTCTTTCATTCCTGTTGCATTTGTATTTTCTGCAACCTGTCTGGTTGAAAGTTCCGCCAAAGCTGTAAAAATGAGTTCTGCTTCACTCATATGGTCTCGTAAATTTTGTGATTTTAGGCCTTTTAATTGTTTATGCTCTTTAACAGACAATCCTGACCATTCCTGGTGAATAATATTTGTTAAAACGGCATATTCCTCATCTTTAGTAATTTCGTGCTTTTTCCAATAATCTGTAAGTTTATTACGGGTTTCCTGTCCCATCATTCGTTGTTGTATCCATTTTTCGGAATGA
>SUUR01000009.1 GCA_015062435.1 Alphaproteobacteria bacterium
TACGAGAGATACTCCGGTCAAGCCGGAGTATGACAGAAAAAAGAAGAGCCTGAGCATGACAAAATAAGAACAACGGAGCCATGAGATGAAATTATACATATTTATCATAGCTATGGTATTGCTACCGATATCAGCATCTTTGGCTCAAACATCATGCGTTACTCCGCCATCATGCTCTGAAATGGGATATACTCAAACTGAAAGTGAATGTGCCGGCAAAGAGATTGTTCTCTGGTACCTTATAAAGTTTCAAATGATATTTTCCCACCCAATATTGTAAATGCAAATTTTGCGTTTTCAGAATGTAATATGTTTAGCGGAACAATAGATTCAGTTCCCTCTGGTTTAGTATCTGCCAAATATGCCTTTGATGGGACGGAGGTTGAATGCAGTGAAGAATTGAATACTAAATACGAAATGGGGTGTATGTAAACTTTATAATTTTAAATGCCATAAATAATATACGTAAGACAATTTGATTTTTTAATTATTACATTTTGAATACAATCTTATATTATCACCAATTTTTAATTTTGTATTTTTTATAGCATTTTTTAAGGTTACATCTTCATTAATTTTTGTTTCTGTAATTTTTTGAGCGCAATAACCTCCGGATAATTTTTTTGAACAATTATATTGATGATATTTATAACCTTTATGACAATTACATTCATCAAAATATTTTTCATTTCCTTTATATAAAAATTTTGTACCTAATACATGTCGGATAGGGCAGGTTTCTTCTGTCCATATAAAGTTAGTTGGATCAAACCAGCAGTTATAAGCTTTGCGTCCTGAACCATCGGCATAATCGCAAATTTGAGGATTAGCTGCACTACCGAATTTTTGAATACATAAATCACTTGTTTCGGTTATTTTGATTGTATTAGGAACAATTTTTTCACCATTTTCATTAAGAATATATTCCCCGCATTTACCTAAGATTTTTCCTTTATCACATTGTTTTGTACGATAATGTTTACTGCCATTTTTCATTAAAGTATTATCATCGCCATATTTGCACCATTTTATATTTTGGTTGGTAGGAACAGATAACGGATATTGGTTACAAAGGTTATCATAGATCAAGTGATTACAAGAGCATTCTATTTGTTTTTCTCCACATCTTTTGCCTGAGGATCCAGCCCCAAAACCTGCTTTTTCACAAAGTTCGGAAGGAGATGCTTGTTCATCAGAATCTTCAATTATTGTATATGTTGAAGATTCTCCGGCACAAACTGTTAGTTCGCACTCACTATAATAAGTTTTTCCATTGATACTACAACTTAATGCATTACCGGTAGGTTGTTTATTATCACTGATTTCACACGTATCTGTATAATTATCTCCACAATAACACGGATACATTATCTTATGTTCATAACTGCAAGAAGTTTGAGCTTTAGTAAAGCCGAATGTTGCTCCATTACCGTGTTTTTGTTTGCAAACAGCCTCAGTGGCTTCATTTTCAGGCAGATAAACAACTCCTGCTTCATTAGATATGATATCATCACAACGAGGATTGCATTGTTCATATTTCAGATTAGTTAAACTATCGTAATTACAAGTTCTTCCACTGGCTTCTTCAGTCTTTGAGCAAATTTGAGTACCATTAGCACTTTTTCCGTTTTCGTTCACCCAAGTATCCGGACATTTACAAACATATTTTATAGCACCATTATCGGTACAAGTATAATCCACACTACCTAAAGCACACTCGCTTTCTGATGTAAATAATGGCCTATCTGTCGGGCAACCTGCTGTAAAATCGGAATATTTGATAATATTATTGCCATCAAAATTACAAGATTTGCCAACTGGAGAAAACTTGGTTTTACAATCCGCACTTTTATCAGAGCAAAATTCATCAAAAGTCTTATAGTTGTCCGGACATTTACAAACATATTTTGTAGCATCATTATCGGTACAAGTATAATCCACACTACCTAAAGCACACTCGCTTTCTGATGTGAATAGAGGTCTGTCTGTCGGGCAACCTGCTGTAAAATCGGAATATTTGATAATATTATTACCGTCAAAATTACAAGATTTGCCAACCGGAGAAAACTTGATTTTACAATCCACATCTTTATCAGAGCAAAATTCATCAAAAGTCTTATAGTTGTCCGGACATTTACAAACATATTTTGTAGCACCATTATCGGTACAAGTATAATCCACACTACCTAAAGCACACTCGCTTTCTGATGTAAATAATGGCCTATCTGTCGGGCAACCTGCTGTAAAATCGGAATATTTGATAATATTATTACCGTCAAAATTACAAGATTTGCCAACCGGAGAAAACTTGATTTTACAATCCACATCTTTATCAGAGCAAAATTCATCAAAAGTCTTATAGTTGTCCGGACATTTACAAACATATTTTGTAGCACCATTATCGGTACAAGTATAATCCACACTACCTAAAGCACATTCACTTTCTGATGTGAATAGAGGCCTGTCTGTCGGGCAAGTTAGCGCAAATGAGCCATATTTATTTTTCCCCTCATGAGTACAAGGCTCACCAACGCCAGTTGTTTTGCTGATGCAATCAGCATTATTATTACAAAATTCGGCAATTGTTTTATAATTATCTGGGCAAAAACAAATATAAGCAGAGGTATACTCTATATTATCCACTGTTTCCCAACAAGTTCTATGACCAAACTTACAATCCTTGTGATGATCAACTATTTCAGCATCGGTTATTAAAGAACATATTACTACAAAAGTTTCATATTTATCAGAAGAGTATCCTTCAATTACCGGTTCCCTAATTCTGTCAGCAGTACATGGAGTCCATTTACCTCTATTAGTTTTCATGCAATATTGACAGTTGCTATCGCAAATAATTCTACTATTATCTTCAATAGTCCCATTACAATGTTCTAGTAAAGTTTTTTTATAATCTGGGCAAGTGCATTGATACCAAATTTCACCATTATAAACACACGCTTTTGAGTTATTAAAAGCATAGAATTCATGAACAGATACATTATAATCTGAACAATCATCAAATTTACTAAGAGAAAAACTAGTGTCGCATTCTGTTGCACAATATTCATATAATACAAGATTGGGGTTAAAATTACAAGTTCTACCATAAACATTATAATTATCACCACTATAATATTTACAATAGTCATTTCTTGTCCAATCTACCATATGATTAGATTTATCTTTTTCAACAATATATGTATCATCACATTTACATAACCATAAAGGGGTTCTTTGAGAAATTGGTAATTTTTCGTCTAAACAAATATTGTTGTTGTTTTCCTTAAACCACATAGTTAGCAGAGGAGTATCGCTTCGTTGTTTGGCATATTCATAATAAACATTATAAGTTCCAGTAAATAAAGGATGAGATGAATGTAGTTTGACATCGGATTCGTATTGTTCAAGAATGCTACCATCGCTTATTATGCAACCTGTTTGAAGTTCATTAACATCTATAAGAGTTTCTCTACGAGAAATTGTCTTTAGGTAAGAACAATTAAGAAAGCAATATTCATAACGAGTTTCTCCCTCTACTTGGCACGTACTTCCACCTCCGATATAGCTGTCAGTTTCAGAATCTGGAGCATCAACAGGAGGGCAGGTGATATGTTTATAACTTCCATCCATATAACGGGGACAAGCGCAAAAACTTACATTACGTTCTCCGTTACCAAAAGAATATTTACAAATACGTTCTTCTGAGGCATCAGGACAACCGGTTGTATAATTTTGCCGGTTGCCATCAGTATCATATTGAGCTTTTATCAACTCAACTTCCCATTCCTCACATGGATCATAACTAACGGAGCACGCAACATCAACCGGCAAATATAAGCTTCCATTCGTACCGGCTTGGCATTCATAGTCATTTCTGGCTATTTCCATTCCGTTAGACGCACAGTCCGGAGCAGATGTTTCTGTATATTCATCACCGCATTTACAAGCAAACTTCACCGTACCGGTACTATCATCTTTACAACCTTCACCGGTATTTTGTGCATTCACGCTACTGCATTCATTATTAAATAATTTGACAGATGTAAATTGTGCTTCATAAACACTGCACAAAGGCAGACAATCAAATTTCTCTGTTCCGTCGGATGAATCACAACAAGCTATGGGCATTGCATTATCAACAACCGAACATTCACTTTTGTCAGTAACAATTTTATCACCGCTACAAGTTATTTTATCACTGGTTGCGCATAATTCTACCGTTGGAGAAGCCATCATCATAACCGGAGCATCTCTACTTGTATATTGGCTGTCTGCAATATAAGTTACAGAAGCATTGGCAATATTTGAAAATAATGCCAATACCCCATAAAACAACAATTTTTTCAATTGTAACATCAAAATTATCACACACATCCAAATTAAGATATCTTAAAGGATATAATAGTTATTTTGTCGATTGATTACAATATGTTTAAAACAATGTTAACAGTATTATTGTTTGCAATATCCATAGAATTGCATGTTTTGTCCGATAGAAACGTATCCATCTATAACAGCGTGTTGCAAAGTTATATCACTTTTGTATTTTTCTTCATTCAAAGGCTGTATGCAAGCACCGCCGGATAATACACCAATACAATTATATTTGTGGTATTTATAATTACGATGACAATCGCAAGTATCATAATGTTTTATTTTTCTTTTATAGATAAATTTGGTTCCTAATACGTGTCTTATCGGGCAATTAGACTCTGTCCAAGTAAATTTACTTTCATCATACCAACAGTTATAAGCTTTACGTCCCGGATCATTTGAATATTCACATAGCACCGGTGTTGCCCCTGTTCCATAAGTTGATATACATAAAGGAGCAGTTGGTGTGACATGGATTGTTACCGAATAATTAGGAGTTCCATCAGGATTAAGGATATATTCTCCGCACTTACCTAAGATTTCTTTGGTATTACAGTCAGCATTTTTGTAGTGAGCCGTACCATTCTTCATTAATGTACCGCTTTCGCCATATTTACACCAAATTACATTTTCATCTTCCGGTTTTGATAGCGGGTATTTACATAAGCTATTATAGATACTTTTATCGCAAGTACATTCTACTTTACCCATACCGCATCTTCTACCGGTTGCTCCTGCGCCATAACCGGCAATTTTGCATAAATTATTAGGATGAGCATCTGGATTGGAATCAGTTATTATTGCAATTGTATTTGATTCTGCTGAGCAATCATTATTTTTGCACTTATTATAATATGTTGTTCCTCCGATAGTACACGCCAAAGCATCGTCTGCCGGAAGTTTATTTTGATACAAATCACAAGTATCAGAAAAAGCTGTTCCGCAATAGCATGGATATTTCAGTTGATGGTTCAAGCTGCAATAAGGATCATCTTGACTAGCCCCGAAAGTTCCGCCTTCACCGAGTGTAAGCTTACATTTCTGTTCATTTGCTTCATTATCTTGAAGGTAGGTGATTCCTTTGCCATTAGTCGGTAATGCATCGCATTTAATTTTACACCCTTCATACTTTAAGTTAGTTAGGCTATCATAATTACAAGTTTTTCCGGCACCTTCCTCAGTGTTTGAGCAAACTTGAGTTCCTTTGGCGTTTTTCCCGTTTTTATCAACCCAATTATCAGGGCACTTACATACATATTTTATAGTTCCGCCGTCTAAACATTCATAATCCAAACTACCGTCGGTACAATCACTTGCTGATGAGAAAGTAGGCCTGTCAGTCGGGCAAACAGCGGTAAATTTGTTATATTTATCAACAATATCATAATTACATATATCACCGGCAGGACCAAAGTTGGTTGCACAATCACTACCTTTCCCGCTACAATACTCTGTTAATGTCATAAAATCATCGGTACATTTACACATAAATCTGTCTTTATTTTGTAAATCATCATGACAGCTAATCGCAATACCGGAAGGAGTAGCTTCTGTACAATCTTTTTCTTTATCGACAACTTTATGTTTAGAGGAATCACATTTTATATCACATATTTCATATACTTCAGGTGATTTAAAATCACATACTATTCCCATTGCCTCAGATCCGCTTTCTTGACATTCCTTTGCTGTCATCCAACTCTTGGGGCAACCGCATTGCCATTGCGGAGTTCTATTTTCAATAGCTTTACTTTTATCGAGGCATTGAAATCCATCTGAGTTTTGTTGAGATATCGTATTTCCGTTATCATTCTTGCAATTCTTTTTATCAGGTACAAAATCACTATCTTTACATGGGGGAAGACAATGTTCATAATATGTTGTTCCGTCAAGTTCACAAGACTTTCCTCCCGGTATCTTATTCGGAGAGCTACACGGATCACCGCTACATTCGCAATAACTGACTTCTTCATATAAAGATTTGCTTAAGTCATTGCACCCTTCTGTATTATCAGAAAAGCGTTCACTAAAAGCATATGCACAGGATATTGTATCTGCATTTTCGGGGCAACCGTCAGTATATTTTTCTCGTTCACCCTTAGTATTATAATATTGTTTGATTTTACCTTCTTCAGTGCTAGTGCATTTTTTCACCAATGTACTGTTTGTCGGATAATAAAAATTATTAGCATTACTTGTATCAACATTATTACATTTCCCGTCATAACTATTCCAAGATGCATCAGATGTACTACCTGTATCCCCATCGTTAGCATCATAAACAGGAATACCAGTTAAACCTCTTTTTTGGGGAGAGCTTAAGGCATTATAAAAACAAACATCACCTGACAAAGTAGTTCCACCGTTACTTCTATCAAAAGTAACGGCAACAACATAGGAGCTATCTTTACCTTTATTTATTCTTATATTTTTTAACGAACTATAACCACTGGGGCATGTACATGCATTTACAATGTGATCATAACTTTTATAGCTTGTTGTTTCAATCGTCATTTTACACAAGACTTCATCTTCTGAATTCGGATGACTTGCATACACTATTGATGGGCAAGTTGATGCGTTTGTTGCCTCTATTGCAGTTATTTTACTCCCGTCATATGTAATTTTTGATATTTTGGCATTGTTAAATTCTGTTGCAACATTACCACATGCTTTAGGAACACAAGCTTCACTTTCCGGTAAATATTTGCTCTTACCGTTAGGTCCGGCCTTACACTCGTAATCCGTAACATAATCCATTCCCTTGTCATTACAATCAGGATCACTATCTTCAGAAAACCTTTCATTACACTGACAAGCATATTTAAATGTATTTTCACTTTCTAAACATGCAATATCTGTAAATTCAGCATTAAGTTCAGTACAGATTTTGCTAAATAATGATGTATTGGGAAAAGCCTTAAGAACTGCACTACAAGGAGGTTCGCAGTCATATTTAGATTTTCCGTTCTCTGTAGCATCACAACATTCCAAACCAAAATTCATATTACCCATTTGGCAATCTTCTTTTTTTTCCTTAATAGAATCACTGGTACATAAAATTTTTCCGCTATCTGCACACACATCGGCTACCGGAGCTGCTAAAGACATCACCATCGGTGTATATTCAGCTCCACCCTCTCTACTGGCATAAGGAGTATCTGCAATTGGTGTCACAGAAGCATAGGCGCTATTTACAATTAATGTAAGCACCGCAAAAAATAAAATTTTATGCAACCACGACATCTTAATTATCTTACTGTTTATACATTTAAACACATACACCTATATAATAACCATTTATCCTGCGCTTTACAAATAAAAAAGATATTTTTTTAACTATTTTTTTACCTTTTGTTAAGTGATTGTTTTTTCAGTTTGTTTTGCAAATCAGATATTTTTAATTTTAATTGCTTGTCCGGATTAAGCTCTAGCGCCTGTTTTAGCTGATTTTCTGCTACTTCAAATGCTCCGATTCTGGTTGAATATTCTGCAGAGGCATAATATGCGTGAGTATCTTTTCCTTGTAATCCGTATGCTCTTGCTAATAAAAGCCATGCAAAACCGGTCGGACGCTTAATAATTGCTTTATTTATCAAATTGATTGCGTGTTGTATATCAGAATTTGAGGGATTTGCTTCTAATATTGCTTGTGCCAAACTGATTTGCAATAATGCAGAATTTGGCAAATATTTCAATGCTTTCAAATATTCATTTTTTGCGGCATCAGCATCACCTGTTTCCAAAAAAAATTGTCCTTTAAGTTCGTAAAAATACGGATTTGTCGGTTGTTTTTGTTGTAAATAATCTATTTCTGATTTAGCTTGAGAAAGTTTTAACTGCTTAAAATAAGCAATGGCTCTGGCATATTTTGCCGGTAGAGAATTATTTGAAGTCGGATATTCTCGTAATGTTACATTCGGAGCTTGCAAATAAGCTTTTAATTTTGCTTTTACAAGTTCAAATTCAGCTTGCAGAGATTGGCTATTTTTGATTCCTGAATTTTTGACCGCTTGCTCAAAAAAACTGATTCTTTCTCCGGTCAGAGGATGAGTTCTGAAATATGGTGTTTCCTCAATTCCTTGTAATCGGTTGATGGTGTTTAATTTTTTCATAAACTTTAGCATTCCCTCAGGAGATTGAGAGGTTTTTTGCAATAGATTCAATGCTGTTTCATCAGCAGCACGTTCTTCAGTAGTTTTGTATTGGGTAAAATTGGTAATAATTGAGCTTTGTGTACCCAACATCGTTGCCATTGCCACATCGGCATTACCGGTAAAAACAGCTGCGGCACCGGCTGCAATAGCTGATGCCAAAGATATATCTTGCATGGATTTAGCTTTGAGTTTTTGGCGCAAAATATGCCCGCCGGCAATATGTCCGACTTCATGAGCAATAACTCCGGCAAGTTCATTTGGAGTATCTGCTGTCATAATTGTGCCGGTGTTGATAAAAAGATTATTACCATCTGCAACAAACGCATTTAGTGATTTATCATCAACAATATATATTTCTCTGTTTCCCAAAGGCTGTCCTGCGGCCTTAAATAGCGGTTTTGAAATCTTAGCTAATAACTGTTCTGTTTCTTCATCACTTATCAGTCTGACTTCTTGAGCAAAAACATCATTAACCAATAAGCATATCGGCAGCCATACACTGCCGATAACTTTCAAACCTAAACTTTGTATTATCCTTTGATAAGTTTTTTCCACCAATTAGACTTCTCCTTAGCCGGTTTAGCAACATCTGTTGAGTTATTATCATCAGGAGTATCATGACTATCATATAATATAATCGGTTCTTGGTGTTCTTTAACCTGTTGGTCAAAGTTTTCTTCTGTTCTGCGTTCGGATCGACCACGTCTGCGCTCAAAACGATTTCTGCCAAATCTGCGGTCACCACGTCTGCGTCTACGCTCAAATTTTTCTTCTTTTTCTTCGGTATTGATATTTTCTTCAATAACGTTCTCATCATCAGAGCATGGGGATTCTGCAATTTCTTCCAAACAACCGCTTTCATCATTATCTGGGAGATTTTCACAGCTTTCGTTTGTTTTTACATTTCCTGCAGATTTTTCTTCTTTGGTAAGTTTGGTTCTTTCTACTCTGAAATCAGAAACACATTTAATTGTACTATCGGCACTGATTATAACTGTCATTTTATATTTTTGTTCCAAATCAGCTAACATTTTGCGTTTTTGATTCAGGATATATATCGCAATATCCGAAGGAACATAAACATTAATTTTTGAAGATCTGTTTTTTATCCCTTCTTCTTCAATTGCTCGTAAAACATATACAGCGCTGGATTCGGTAGTTCTGATAATTCCTTTTCCCTGACAATGCGGACAGGTTTGATAATTACTTTCCCAAAAAGCAGAATGGATTCTCTGACGTGATAGTTCCAATAATCCGAACATACTCATTTTTCCGACTTGTATTCTTGAGCGGTCTTTTTTCAGGGCTTCTTTCATACGTTTTTCAACCGCATGATTATTGGCCGGTTCTTCCATGTCAATAAAGTCGATAACCACCAATCCGGCCAGATTTCTCATTCTGAGCTGTCTGGCAATTTCATCACAAGCTTCAAGATTAGTTTTTAATGCGGTTTCTTCCAAATCACTTTCTTTGGTAGCTCTTCCTGAGTTAACATCAATAGAAACCAAAGCCTCTGTCGGGTTGATTACCAAATAACCTCCGGATTCCAACTGAGCTGTTGTGTCATGAAGCTTATCCAACTGCCCTTCAACTTGAAAACGTTGAAATAGAGGAATTTCATCATTTTTGTATGGCTTAATTTTTTTCAGGTTATGCGGAGAAAGAATACGGAACAGATCTTTTGAAAGTTTAAAAGCTTCTTCACCGGCAACAATAATCTCAGAAGTATCTTTTGTATATATATCTCTGAGAGCTCGTTTAATGAGGTTTCCTTCTTCATATACCAAACAAGGAGCCTTATGGTTGAGTGAATCCAATCTTATTTTATTCCAGGTTCTGATGAGGTAATTATAATCTCTCACAATATCAGTTTTGGTTTTTTCTTCTCCTGCGGTTCTGACTATAATAGACATATCAGAAGTCAAAGGTAATTCTCTGACAATTCCTTTTAATCTGGTTCGGTCTGCTGCGTTGGTAATTTTTCTGGATACACCACCGCTTTTAATTCTATTGGGCATCAATACACAATATCTGCCGGCCAAAGAAAGATACGTTGTCAGAGCAGCACCTTTATTTCCTCTCTCTTCTTTAACAACTTGTACCAATACAATTTGGCCTTCTTTGATAACATCTTGAATTTTATGACGATGAAACAATTTTCTGGCACACATAAGTTTACGTTGCAGTTCAAAATCAATATCATCGTCATCATCTTCAACTTCAAAATCTTCATCTAAAGTATCGTGTTTGACATTTTCTTTATTATCATCAATATTATCGCAAGTTTCACACACAACATCGTCTTGACAACCGGTATCCTCACACAATACTTTTAAAGGTTCTTCTTGAGATATTTCATTGTTACTTTCTTCAGTTACAGCCGCAATTTCTTTTAGAGCTTCTTCTTGTTTACGGATACGTTTTTTTATCTGACGTTTTTTCTGATTTTTCTTGGGTTCGATATTTTCAACAGATTGTTCATTCTCTTTGGTGTCAATAATAGCGACTTCAGAATTTTCTGATTGTTTTTGTATATTATCTTTCTGATTTACGGTTGCATCATTATTTTCGATTTGAACATTAGCAACTTCTTCAACAGCAACATTTTCGATATTGTTTTCACTTTCAACAATATTTTGTTCTGATTCTTTTGTTGCAATGGCCTCAGCTTCCAATCGAGCTTTTTCTGCCAATCTAGCCGCACGTGCAGCAGCTTTTTCCTGACGGATTCTTTCTCTTTCCAGTTCTCGTTCTTTAATTGCTTGCTTTTTATTTTCAATGATATCACTGACTTCTTTTTCAATTTCTGCGATTTCTTCTTCAGAAACATTATAATAGTCAGGATGTATTTCTCCAAAAGCCATAAAACCATGCTTGTTTCCGCCATAATCAACAAAGCAAGCTTGTAAAGATGGCTCTACTCGCATCACTTTTCCAAGATATACATTACCTTTAATTTGGCGACGATGAGTTGTTTCAAATTCCACATCTTCCAATTTATTGCCGTCTAATACAACAACTCTGGTTTCTTCCGGCTGAGTAGCATCAATCAGCATTCTTTTCGTCATATAATTTCTCCAAAATCCAAATTTGCACTGACAAGCAGGCAAAATAAATAGTTTTCTGACCGGAGATTTTAAAAAAGACACAAAACTTCCTAAAAAATAGGAGTATCAAGCAAACTTAAATTAAAAAACACAAATAATTTCAATTTATTCTATCTCGCAATGTCTGTCGTAAAGCGTGATTTTATTTTTATTCTTTATTTTGCTTTACAAAAAAAATCCGTCCGGCAAATTTCACCTCTAACAAATTTACTTGGCAGCATCCTATCCTTATGATGAGGTTGCCATACCGGATGTAGTCTTTTATAAATACCTCTGTTTTACCAAAAAAAAGACTAAGCCGGTACATCATTCCAAATAAACATTAGTTAGCATATACAATTTGATTTAAAACTCAACAATAATTTTTGATATATTGTAAAACAATATTTATTGCTTCAGTCTTAATATATTGGTAAGAACTGTTTGTTAGAATCATTAAAAGATTTTATGTAAAAGGAAATATATTCTGAGATGAAGGCGTTATTGCACAAAACACATTTTATATGGTTGATGTTGCTGACATTTTTATTTGTCGGTATATCTTCTGATGTACATTCAGCTCAGATATCGAAATTGCGTATCGGTCAAGGGATAAGCAATGTTCGCATAGTTTTTGACGCCGATTCTAAGTTTGAATATAAGGCTTTTTTATTGAGTGAGCCCAAACGTTTGGTAGTAGATGCCAAAAATGTCAGTGTGAGTTCCGGCGTGGAACAGGCCGGTTCGTCAGGAAATTTGGTGTCGGCAACCCGAGTTGGTAGCGTCGGAGTTGATGGAGTCAGAATTGTGTTTGATTTGCAACAACCGGTAATTATAAAAAAAGCTTTTATGTTGCCTCCACAAAGTAATTTTAATTGGCGATTCGTTGTAGATGTGGAGATAGCATCTGAGCGGGAATTTATTAAACACATCGGTAATGATAATGCTTTTACTTCCGAGAGTTATGCTCAATCACCAAAAAAAATATCATCATCAGGTCAAAAATCCAAACACTTTAAGCCTGAACGCAAAAAAGTTATAGTTCTTGATCCCGGACACGGAGGTGTTGATCCCGGTGCGATAGGTGTTTCCGGTATTTATGAGAAGAAAATCACGCTTTCAATGGCAAAAGAATTGAAAGAGGAGTTGGATAAAACCGGCAAATATACTGTATATCTAACCAGAAATCGTGATGTATTTATTCCGCTGAGAGAACGAGTGCGTATAGCTCGACGATATGATGCAGATTTATTTTTATCGATTCATGCTGATAGTGCCGTAAACAGACGAGCAACCGGTTTATCTGTTTATACATTATCTGAAACAGCGTCGGATAAGGAAGCTGCCGCATTGGCTGAGAAAGAAAATAAGGCAGATATCGTTGCCGGTCTGGATTTTGCCGAACACTCAAAAGAGGTTTCTGACGTACTGTTAAATTTGGCACAAAGAGAAACATTAAATCGCTCGGCCGAATTGGCGACATTTATGGTTCAAGAAATGAGAAAGTCAACGCATACATTGGATAACACTCATCGTTTTGCCGGATTTGCGGTATTGAAAGCTCCTGATGTTCCTTCAATTCTTTTGGAGTTGGGATATCTGTCCAATCGCACAGAAGAAAAACAACTTCAACAAAAATCTCATCGTAAAAAACTAGCAGTGTCAGCACGTAAAGCTATTGATAAATATTTTAAAAATATGCAGAGTGCATCTGTGTTTTAGGGTTTGACTTTAAGATATTTTTTTTATATTAACAATACATTGGTAAGTTTGATTTTTTTTCGGGTATACAATGTTAAAAACACTATCATCACTATTAAGTACATTTTTCTTTTTTGCTGTGATTGCCTTAGTTTTGATAATAACATCGTTATGGCAAATATCGCAAACACTACCCGATTATAATCATTTGTCGGCATATGAACCGGCCGTCACAACCCGATTATACGCCGGTGATGGTCAGGTAATGATGGAATATGCTACGGAAAAAAGATTGTTTGTTCCTGAAGACAAGATGCCCGAACTTGTAAAAAATGCTTTTATAGCTGCGGAAGATAAGAAATTTTATAGTCATTTTGGTATTGATTTTATCGGAATAATAAGAGCTGTTTTGGAAAATATTAAAAATATCGGAAAGGGCAGACGTCCGGTAGGAGCTTCAACTATAACTCAACAAGTTGCAAAAAACTTTTTATTGTCATCAGAAGTTTCTTATCAAAGAAAAATCAAAGAAGCTTTATTGGCTATGCGTATAGAACAGGCTTTCAGTAAACAACATATCTTAGAATTGTATCTTAATGAAATTTACTTAGGAAACAGATCTTACGGAGTAGCTGCTGCAGCATTAAATTATTTTGGCAAATCTCTTGATGAACTCACGATAGAAGAGGCTGCATATTTGGCCGCACTTCCTAAAGCTCCGAACAATTATCACCCGAAGAATAAATATCAGGCAGCCGTAGCTCGTCGTAATTGGGTGATAGATCGCATGGTTGAGGAGGAGTTCATTGATTTTGAAGATGGCGAAGCGGCCAAAAGCAAAGCTCTTGAAGTTGTTGAACGTAGTAAAGATATGGTTGCCGATGCAGAATATTTTAGTGAAGAAGTGCGTCGTCAAGTTAATAATATGTTTGGAGAAAATGCTTTATATGAAGGCGGATTATTAATCAGAACAACTTTAGATCCCAAACTTCAAAAAATTGCATCACAAGTTTTTGAGCAAGAGCTCAAAAACTATGATATTCGTCATGGTTGGCGAGGAGCTTTTGCTAACATTTCCTTAGATGAAAATTATCAGGCAAATTTGAAAAATATTGAAGTGCCAGCCGGTAAAGATGATAATTGGCAAAAAGCTGTGGTTAAGGACGTGCTGACTGTTAAGGCTGAAATAGAAACTGCTGATGGTCAAACCGGAGTAGTTCCGTTAGCTTTATTATCTTGGGCCAGAAAAACACTAAAAAATCAGAGTGTTGGAGGAGAGCCGAAAAGTGTAAAAGATGTATTAAATGTCGGTGATGTTATTTTGGTTGAAAAAGTGGCAGATAGTGTTATTGAAGAAAAAAAACTACCGCAAAACACCTATTATCTTCGTCAAGTTCCCAATGTGGAAGGTGCTCTTATAGCTATGGATCCGCATACCGGAAAGATTTTGGCAATGGTTGGAGGATATTCATTTCGCAAGTCACAATTTAACCGTGCCACACAGGCAATGCGTCAAACCGGTTCGTCATTCAAACCGATTGTTTATTTGACTGCATTGGACAACGGATATTCTCCTACGGATCTGATACTGGATGCTCCGTTTGTTTTGGATCAGGGAGTTGGATTACCAAAATGGAAACCGGTGAATTATTCCAAGAAATTTTATGGTTTGATGACTTTACGTCAAGGAATAGAAAAATCAAGAAATCTGATGACCGTTCGATTAGCTCAAGATGTTGGTATGGATAAAGTTGCTGATTATGCCAAAAAAATGGGAGTGAATCCTAATTTACCTCAACTGCTGTCAATGTCATTGGGAGCCGGAGAAACAAAGCTTATTAATATGGCCGCTGCCTATGGTATAATTGTAAATGGCGGTAAAAAAGTATCTCCATATTTAATCGAACGCATTCAAGATCGTAACGGAAAAACCATATACAAAAATGACAATCGTAAATGTTTGGATTGCAATGTTGATTTTTGGGATAATCAACAAATTCCTGAAATTGGCGATAATAGAGAGCAGATTATTGATCCGTTAAGTGCATATCAAATGGTTAGTATTTTGGAAGGTGTTGCTCAATACGGAACGGGCGCCCGCCTGCGAGGGCTGAATAAGCATGTTGCCGGCAAAACCGGTACCACAAATAAAAACCAAGATTCTTGGTTTGTGGGATTTTCTCCGGATTTGGTTGTTGCAACTTATGTCGGATTTGATGAGCCAAAAAGTTTAGGACGTTATGAAACCGGAGCCGCTTTGGCACTTCCGATATTTCAAAATTTTATGCACAAAGCACTTGAAAGTCATGCCAATACTCCTTTCAGAATTCCTGCCGGCATTAAATTGGTTCGCATAAATCATGATACCGGAAAACCTGCCAAACCTGATGATAAATCAGTTATTGTAGAGGCTTTAAAACCTGAATTTAATTTTGACAATAATTCCCAAAGAATAATAGGAACACCAACCAACACCAATGACAACAATTCTGAGCAACCGTCTTATACCGAGAATTTGGAAGATGATGTTCAGCTTGGTGCTGAATACTGATAAAAGAGGTTATTAATGCGAGCAGAATTATACGAAATAACTCAAGAGATTAGTAAATCACTGGATTTACTGAGGAGGTCTCTTTGACTATGATAATTCCCGATTGAGGCTTGAAGAATTAGAGGCTCTGACTTCAGATGCCGATTTGTGGGCAGATCCGCAAAATGCACGCAAGCTTATGTCTGAAAAAAACAATCTTGAGTTTAGTCTTACCAATTTTCAAAAGATGCAAAATTCTTTAAAAGACCTGATTGATATTGCTGAGCTTGCGGAAGAAGAGGGAGATGAGGGGCTTATATCAGATATTTTTGCACAATTGACAAATTTAAGGGGCGAGGTTAAGCATGGTGAGTTAGAAGCTTTACTTTCCGGAGAAGTAGACGCCAATGATGCTTATCTGGAAGTTCATGCCGGAAGCGGAGGAACCGAAGCTCAAGATTGGGCAGAAATGCTATTACGCATGTATACCCGATGGGCAGAAGCACATAAATATAAGGTTGAATATATAGAAGAGACAGAAGGTGAAGTTGCCGGTATCAAATCTGTTACCATAAAGATTAACGGACATAATGCATACGGATGGTTGAAGTCTGAAACCGGAGTACATAGACTGGTAAGAATATCTCCTTTTGATAGCAATGCACGTCGCCACACAAGTTTTGCCTCAGTAGGTATTTATCCGGTAATAGATGATGAAATAGAAATAAACATAAATGAATCTGATTGCAGAGTCGATACTTATAGAGCATCTGGTGCCGGAGGGCAACACATCAATAAAACAGATTCTGCGGTCAGAATAACTCACATTCCCACCGGCATTGTAGTCCAGTGTCAAAACCAACGGTCACAATTTCAAAATCGAGATGCGGCATGGAAGATGCTTAAAGCCAGATTATATGAAATTGAGTTGAAGAAAAGAGAAGATGCTGCAGAAGCTGAAAGAGATGCTTTAAGTGACATTGGTTGGGGACATCAAATTCGGTCTTATGTTTTGCAACCCTATAAAATGGTAAAAGATTTACGAACAAGCGTTGAAACATCGGATTGTAAAGGGGTGTTAGACGGAGATATAGATATCTTTTTAGCAGCGTCTTTAGCTGATAAAATCGGGAGTAAGTCTGATGCATAAACGAATAATTCTGACAATTTTAGGATTATGCTTTTTTGCATATATATTATTTTGCATGAGTGTATATTTCTTTCCGGAATTATATTTTTATGATCCCTCAACAATGGAATCAAGATTAGAGGTGGCTCATTCTAATTCTTACGATGCTCAAAGAGTTGAGTATTCTGCTAAAGATGATACACCGTTATATGCTTGGTATACACCACCGCAAAAATCAAAACCGATAATTGTTTTTATGCATGGTAATTCATATAATATCGAGAAATTTTATCACAAACTGATTCCCTTTGCAGAAGCCGGATACGGAACATTTATTCCCGAATATAGAGGGTTTGGCGGTATAAAGGGTAAGATAACTCAATCAGGTCTTGAACAAGATGTAATATCAGCAATCAATTGGTTATATAATCAGGGATTTAAAAATAGGCAAATTATCCTTTACGGAATGTCTTTAGGTTCATACACTGCAACCTATGCTGCCCACACGTTGGGACGGCAAACATCATTTAGAGCGCTTATTTTAGAAGTTCCGTTTGATAGCATGTATGCTGATGTTAAACAAATAGTAAAAATACCATTGCCTCTGAAATTAATAATGAAAGATAAATACGATAATCTTTCGCATATAAAAGATTTATCGCTTCCTATTTTAATAATGGGTGCAAGTGATGATACCTTAGTTCCAATAGAAAGAGCAAAAAACTTATTTAAAGCATCTCCTGATCCCAAAAAAATGATTATTTACAAGGGGGCTGAGCATAGTGATTTATACAAATATCGTAATTATAAAGATATAATGGATTGGTTGCAAGCAAATGAAAAAGTTGGATTATAAAACTTATCGGCTCCGCAAGCTGTTTGATTATATCAGTGTAATATTACTTATTATGTTGCTGATGTTTATTTGGCAGTTATATCGAGGTGATGTCAGTATTCCGTTTTTAAAACCATACATCATAAAAGCCCTTAATCATGATAATAATGAATATCAAGTTACTTTAGATGACGTAAATTTAGAGTTGGTTCGTTCACTGAAACCTTTACGGATTATTGCTAAAAATGTATCTTATCGTAAAGCGGACGGCTCTGTAAGCATAAATGCGCCTAAAACTTCCGTATCTTTTAGCATAAAAGCCTTGTTACACGGAATTATTGCACCCAGCTCCATAGATGTATACGATCCCAAAGTCTATATTTTTAATAGTTACGGCATTAATAAAGAACAAGCAAAAGAGGTAAACCAAAAGAAGATAGAATACTACTTATCCGGTATAGAAAACTTTTTGGAACGATTTAATTCAGAAGATCAAAGTTATCCGGAAAGCTTTATTAATGACATCAGTATTAATTCTGCAGATGTTGAGTTGCACGAAATAGACTTAGGCAAGAAATGGAGTTTTTCAGATGTTAATTATCGTTTTGAAAGAGGTTTTAATAAGCTTGAAACAGAAGTTAATGCCACACTGAAGATTAACAATTCATACTCAAGTTTGGGGTTGTCGGCAATATACAAAAATAAAAACAATGACTTAGTGGTACAATTCTATTTTGCTGATTTGGTTCCGGCTAATTTACTTGCATTACTTACATCAGAAGAGTGGCAAGATAATTACAAAATAGATGTTCCTCTCAGCGGTAACATTAGTGCAAGAGTAAATTTGTCTCAAATTATAAACAACAAATATGATTTGATGGATAATATTGATAAAATTGTTGAGAATGTCGAATTTTCTATTGATGGCGGACAAGGACACGTTGCATTTTCCGATAAAGATGAAGAAAATTTCAATATAGGTGAGGTTGCAATAAAAGGTGAGGTTAGCGGAGGATTAAATGCGCTAAAAGTAACTGATGCCAATTTTGAATTAGATGGGCAAAAAGCCACACTGGGTATAGATATTGTAGGTATAAAAAAATATTTACTGCAAAAACAAGCCGATGAGTTAGAGCTTAAGTTAACTGCAAAAGTTAAGAAATTGGCAACAGATGATCTGTTTCGCTATTGGCCAAAAGGTATTGCACCTGATGCATGGAAGTGGTGTGCAAACAGTTTATCAAAAGGGAACATAGAAGATGCATCTTTTACTTTCAGTTTCGGATATGATAATCAAACCAATGCCGTATCGTTTAAAGATCTCAATGGTATAGCACACGCTTCGGGAGTATCTTTGGATTATCTTACCGGAATGCCGAAAGTTGATAATATTTACGGCAATATAGAGTTCTATTCCGATAAACTTAAAATGTATTTTGATAAAGGAATGTCTGCTGATGTGATTTTGGAGCAAGGCTATGTAGAACTCTATGATTTGAATAAAGATAATAACTTTGCCAAAATAAATTTACAGGGAATAGGAAGTATTGCGGATATTTTAAAACTAATTGATAATCCTCCGCTGAAATACACATCAGAAATGGGGATTAATCCTGATATTATAAAAGGTAGTGCATCAGCAAATCTTGGTTTGGAATTTGAAATAAAGAAGAATTTGAGCCCGTCAGAAGTAAAAGTAGATGTATCTGCCAATTTGCAAGATGTTGTTATTAGTGATGTAATTCAAGGAAATTCAATAGAAGCTAAAAATTTAACTTTAAAAGTTGATAATTCCGGTCTAAATATCAGCGGGGTGGCAAACTATAATACTTTACCGGTAACTTTATTGTGGACCGAAAATTTTGCAGCAAAAGATTATTTGAGCAGATATCAGCTTAATTTTAATTTTGATAATAATTTTCGCCGTAAATTAGGACTGGATTACAGCATATTGGGAGAAGACTATATTAAGGGTTCTATTCCGGCTCAGGCTACCATAACCAGATATTCGGATTCCAAAATAGTTGCAGACATAAACGGTGATTTACAAAAAACTTCCATAGATTACTCTTTTTTAGGTTTTAAGAAGAAATCAGGAGAAGAAGGAATCATCAGTACACGTCTGGATATCCAAAATGGTAAATTACAATCCGTACCATTATTTTCATTGACCAAACCCGGCTTTGAATTGAGTGGCAAAATAGATTTTACTACCGATACCCAAATTAAGAATATTAACATAGAAAAGATAAAAGGACCACAAACTTCAGCACAAGCCAAAATTAGTTTTATTCATACACCAGAGCGAAAAATAAAAATAAATGTTTCCGGAAACAGTTATAATCTTTCAGACTTTTTTAATAAAGATGACGAGGAAATCAAAGCATCGCAAGAGAAACGTCGTCAAAAGAAAGCTTTGGCAGAACAAGGAGAACTTGATGATTCTTCTGCCCAATGGGAAAATTCACCGGATACTGAAATTAATATTGCCGTAAATAATTTATGGACCAATAAAGATGTTGCTATTAAAAATTTTGCCGGTTCTGCAAAGATTTTGCATGGTGTTGGGATACATGAAATGCATCTGATCGGTAATTTTGATCCTTTAAGCAAAAAAGGCAAACTTACAAATCTTAAGTTAGATTATACTCCACGCCCGCATAAAGAATATGTTCTCAATATAGAGAGCAACAATGCTGGTGCTACTCTTAAATTTTTACGCCTTTATGAAAATATGAAAGGCGGAAGTTTGAGTATAAATGCCAAAAGAGATGCCGATAAAAACTTTGTCGGACATGCAAAGATGAGAGATTTTAATGTTTATAACACTCCGGTTTTTGCAAAACTTCTTACGGTTGCATCTTTTAGCGGAATGGTAAATCTTCTTACCGGAGACGGAATGGAGTTTTCTCATTTTGACGCACCTTTTGAATATAAAAATTCTAAATTAAAAATAAATGAAGGCAAAGCTTTTGGAGATGTTGTCGGTATCAGTGCCAATGGAACATATTCATTAAAGTTTCAAGAATTTGATATTGAGGGGTTGATTGCTCCTGCATATGGATTAAATACCTTTATAGGTAGCATACCTCTTGTTGGAAATTTATTGAGCGGTAAAGATGGAACTGTTTTTGCAGCCAATTATAGTATTAGCGGAGATATTGATAATCCGGAAATTAGTATAAATCCGTTATCAGCCTTAAGTCCAAACTCTTTGAAAGAACTTTTTTTATCTATATTCGGAAATGATTAATAATGAAGCATAAAATATTGGAAATCGGCATAGACTATCATGGAGTTATAGATCATCGTCCCCGATATTTTTCAGATTTATGCAGACATGCAATATCAAAAGGGCACCACATACACATAATCACCGGTGGTCCTAAATCTGCAGTTATTAAAAAGCTTGATGATATTCACCTACCTTACACTCATATTTTTGCAATAGTAGATTATTATGCATCTAAAAAAGAAATACAATATCTTGCAAACGGAGATTTTCACATCGCAGATGATTTATGGAATAAAGCCAAAGGAATATATTGTCTGGAGCATAATATCAGTATCCATATAGATGATAGCCAAGAATATATTAAGTGGTTTAAAACTCCATATTGCCTTTATAATGACAATGAACAAGTTTGCACCATTAACAAGCTTCATACAATAGACTTAACCCAAAGTGCTGAATATGTACTTGAAAGTATAGAAAATATATTGTTCTGAATTTTACGTTTTATTTAGATATTTTTTATATTACATAAATACAAGCAATTGGCAGGTATGAGATGATTCGTGAAGAAATAGTGCATATCAACGGTATTCCCAAAAAAATTATAATTTTTTTGCATGGTTATTTAGATGATGCCGATAGTATAAAAGAACGTTTATTGGGAGACTTGCTGACAGTTGATAACTGTGCAATTCACATTCCGCAATCTCCGTTTAGATGTGAGGTTGATAATCATTTCAGACAGTGGTATTCAATGTATCGTTTTGATCCTGATTATAAGCGTAAATCAGCTCCTGATATGCAAACATTTGTCAGCTATTACAATAAAATGACTTTAGGATTAGCAGAAACTTATGGTTATTTGCAACCATATATTGATCAGACTCTGGCTGAATATTCTTTAGAATATAAAGATTTATTTTTATGTGGATTTTCTCAAGGAGCAATGTCTGCAATTTATACTTCTCTGATGCTTCCTCAACAGATTGGGGGATTAGTCAGTTTAAGCGGTATAATCGCCGGATACGAATATCTCCAAAAGAATGCACAAAGTACTCCCTATACTTTGTTGATAAATGGAGAAAAGGACAAGCTACTGCGAACAGAAACTATATCATTTACTGCACAAAAATTACGAGATATCGGTTGCAAAGTTGAAACTTATCTTCTCAAAGATGCAGAGCATCAACTCACATCGCAATCAATTACTCAAGTAATAAACTTTATTAAGAAAATACCTAAATAAAAGGAGATGTTGCGATATATCCGCCATCTTTCAAAAGTTTATTTTTTTCTCTTGATATTTTTAATTCAGAGTCGTAACCGAGGTTGCGGTCATAAAATTCTCCATAATTACCTATTATAGGTAGAGCTTGCTTGAGCCAGTTTGGGTTTATGCCGAACTTATTCCATAGTTCTTGATTTATTCCCAATAAGTTTTTAATGGATTTGCTTTTTATTCCGATAAAGGATTCTATGTTTTTAGAATTTATTCCATATTGCTCTGCAAGTTTAATTGCGTTTAATATCCATTTTCCCATTATTCTGAGGTGAGTCTTATTTTTGTCACAATAAACATATATAGGGCGCTCGGATATCACTTCGGGAAGCAGGGTAATATCATTATTTTTTGCAACCAATGAATTTTTTACATGATGGAGATTGATTTCTCCGTTTGAAATCAGAGGACATCTGCCAAGATAAAAAGCGTTTTTGGCAGCATTTTCATCAGGGAACGGTATAATCTTAAATTTCATAACATAGCGCTGGTTATATTCATTTAAATTTTCTTCTTCAAAGGATTGGGAAACCACGCAAACCTTACTTCCTTTAAAACTTTCCATTGAATTGGTTTCAGGTTTATGTCTGGATGCAAAAATTTGTTTGTCAAAGTATAATATATCGACGATAGACATAGAAGATGATATTTCTTGGTTGGCAGATAATGCATTGTTACCTAGCATAAAATCTATTTTTCCGTTTTTCAGGGCGTTAGAAGCTTTTGGGGAAGGAATATTTACCATTTCAAAAGCATCTTCATTTCCCAAAACAGCGATGGCAAACAATTTGCAAATATTTGCATCAATTCCGCTCCATTCTCCGTCTTTATCTTTATAGGCCAAAGCTTTATTATTTGTGTTTGTTCCGCAAGCCACGTATCCTCTGGAACGAATTTGTTGCAAATCGTTATTCTGGGCATTTGCATTTAATGAAGCCATTACCAATATTATACATAAAAAAAACAATTTAAGTTTCATTTTATTAACCAATAGATGTTAAACTTAAAAATTATAATAACTATAAGGCAAATTTTATGAAAAGTAACAATTTTTTACAAGTTATCATAGCTCTTTTAATATCTTTTATTCCGCATACCGTATTATCCCAACAAATTTCCGGCGATGAGGCCGTAAATTGGGCCGAAGATAAAGGAAGGTTGTTGCTGGAAACTTTTCAGGAAAAAAATATCAAAGAACGCTATGCAAAATTGGATAACCTGTTTGATAAATATGTAGATGTCAATTATGTTGCCAAATTTGTGGTCGGTCGCTATTGGCGTGACATGTCCGCAGAACAAAAAGATGAATATGTAAAGGTTTTTGGCAGATATGTAAAAGCCATATACAAAACTTTTCCTTTAGATTTTGTATCTCGTCTGAGTTATCAGGTTTTGGGTGCAGAGCAGGGACAGGGATTTACCAATGTTAATGCTCAGATAAAGATAGCCGCAGATAAAGATATTCCAGCTCAGGAATTTTTATTGTCTTTTCGTCTCCATCGGGATAACGGGGAGATTCGTTTGGTAGACATTAAATTTGCTGAAAGCAGTTTATTGTTGTCTTATCGAGGAAAATTTTACGAAATGATAGCCGTAGATGATGGTGATCTGGAATGGTTTATTGAAGATCTTGCAGATATTACAACATCGGCAGAACAATCAAATAACAGAAAACTGTCTTTGCAATAAAAATATTCTTGAAATTATGTCCTAACCTCTATAATATACACAGCTAGTTTATAATATATTTAGGTTAGAATTTTATGACAAATATCAAAGTTCGTTTTGCACCTAGCCCAACCGGCTATATGCACATAGGAAATACCCGCACGGCAGTGTTTAATTGGTTATTAGCAAAAAAACTTGGCGGAAAATTTATGCTTCGCATAGATGATACAGATACTCTTCGCTCCAAAAAAGAATACGAAGATTCGTTAAGAGACGTTTTAACGTGGCTAGGACTCACTTGGGATGAAGAAGCTCGTCAATCAGCCAGATTAGACAGATACAATCAGGTTGTTGAGCTATTGAAATCACAGGGTAGAGTATATGCATGCTATGAAACAGCAGAAGAACTTGAGATTATGCGTAAACGTCTGATGAACAGAGGCTTGCCTCCTATTTATGACAGAAGTGCCTTAAAGCTGACACCGGAACAAATATCCGCTTATGAAGCCGAAGGACGCCGTCCGCATTATCGTTTTAAATTAAATTCAGGTATAATTGAATGGAATGATATGGTTAGAGGGCTTTGCCGATATGATGCCGCTAATTTGGCAGATCCCGTAATCATTCGAGAAGATGGTTCATATTTATATCACCTTCCTTCGGTAATAGATGATTTTGATTTTGGAATTACTCATATTATTAGAGGAGAAGATCACGTTACCAATACCGCTTTACAAGTTCAAATGTTTGAAGCGATAGGTGGTCAGTCTCCTGAGTTTGCACATTTACCCTTATTAACCGGAGTAGAAGGTAAGCTTTCTAAACGTTTAGGCTCTCTTGGTGTTAGAGAACTTAGAGAAGATGGTGTGGAAGCTTTGGCTATCAGTTCATTTTTAGCCAAATTAGGTACCTCAGAATCTATTGAACCTTATTATGATTTAGAAACACTTGCTCAGTCATTGGATCTAAGCAAATTGGGACGTTCTCAACCTAAATTTGATGTTGAAGAACTAAAAATATTCAACACTCATTATGTTAGAAATCTTCCTTATTCAAAAATTGCACACCGAGTAAATGTAGTTGAAGATTTTTGGAATAGTGTCAGAGGAAATATTGAAAAAGTTTCAGACATAGCTTTATGGGAACATATATGTTGCCAAAATATTAAGCCAGAGGTTGAGGATGTGGAGCTAACGTCTTGTGCGGCTGAGCTTTTACCTCCGGAGCCTTGGGGAGAGGAAACTTATTCAAAATGGATTTCAGAAGTTAAATCAGTTAGTGGCAAAAGCGGTAAAAATCTATTTCACCCAATTCGCATGGCTCTCACTGCAGAGGCACAAGGTCCTGAGTTAAAAGTTTTGTTACCACTCATAGGTAGAGAGCGAGCATATAATAGATTAATGGGATCAGAAGCTTAGGATTTAGAAAATGACAACAATCTCGATATATAATACTTTACACCGTCGCAAAGAGGAATTTAAACCCTTAGATACAGAAAATGTTCGTATGTATGTCTGTGGTCCCACTGTTTATGACAGAGCTCATTTAGGTAATGCAAAGACACCTGTTGTTTTTGATGTTTTATATCGTTTGTTGCGCTATGTATATGGAGAAAACCACGTTACTTATGTGTCCAATATTACCGATGTTGATGACAAGATATTGAATAAACACAAAGAAACCGGTAAATCAATCAGAGAAATTACCGCAGAAACTTACCAATGGTATGTGAATGATATGGACAAGCTTAACGTATTGTCCCCCAATCATCGTCCCAGAGCAACGGAATACATCAACGAAATGATAGAGTTGGTTGAATTATTGCTGAAAAACGGTCACGCTTATGAGGCTGAAGGTCATGTATTGTTTGATGTTGATTCCATGCCTTCATATGGATATTTGTCCGGTCGTTCAATGAAAGAAATGCTTGCAGGAGCCAGAATAGAAGTTGCTGATTATAAGAAAAATCCGGCAGATTTTATTTTATGGAAACCATCATCAGCTGATCAACCCGGTTGGGATAGTCCATGGGGATATGGTCGTCCCGGTTGGCATTTAGAATGTTCGGCCATGAGTTCTAAATTATTGGGTAACAGTTTTGATATTCATGGAGGAGGTTCTGACTTAATATTTCCTCACCATGAAAATGAATGTGCCCAATCTTTGTGCGCTTATCCCGGAGAAAGCTTTGCTAATTATTGGGTACACGGTGGTATGCTAATGGTTGATGGGGTTAAAATGAGTAAATCATTAGGCAATTTTTATACCATAGATCAGGTATTGGAGAAAGCTCCGGCAGAAGCTTTACGTTTACTGTTTTTAACCACACATTATCATCAACCGTTTAATTTTACTTTTGATGGATTATCTCAAGCAAAATCCAATCTTGATAAATTTTACAATGCGTTATTGCGTGTAAGTGATGTTAATGTTGTAAATACAAAACCAGATGAAAGAATAGTTAGCGCACTGGCTGATGATCTAAATACTCCTTTAGCATTGTCATATCTGCACGAGTTAACAAACAATTTAAATAAAGCCGAAACTCAAGAAGAAAAATCAGTAGCAAAAAACTTGCTTTTATCATCAGCTCAATTATTGGGATTACTTTGGCAAGATCCGCAAAGTTGGTTTAAGGGTGATGATGATTTGGCAGAAGATATCGAGAAAAAAATTGCAGAACGTGCAAATGCAAAGAAAAATAAAGACTATGCATTGGCAGATAAGATTCGTAATGAGTTAAAAGAACAAGGAATTATCTTAGAGGATACTCCACAAGGCACAACTTGGAAAAAAATATAATTTTTTCCTTAATTTTGAAAGATAAACCAATTGCTTCCTCTTAATTTAAAGAGGAAGCAATATTTAGATTAATTATATTATTTAATAAACTGAAAATGTTAATTGGTGCCATATCAAAAAGGAAATTCTGGTACACACATACAAAGGTAAATAGATGAGTCAGATGCAAATATTCCATCATCAGTTACCACACAATAATACATGTCATTAGGTTCTCCCGCATCACAATATTCCTCACAAGTATAATATCTTTCACAACACTGTGTAGCACAGCCACAAGTATTATTGTTAATATCTGACGGATACTCACAAGAACTTTCATCAATACATATAGAAGAACAAGATATACAACTATTTCCACTTTGAATATATCCTGACTTGCAACTGTTAAGTTTATATTTAGTAGTTCCGTCACAAGTTTTAGATGTACAATTTCCGTTTTTTGGACAAGAAGTTAATGTATAACCGCTTAAACTGCAAGCTACCACACAAGTATTGCCACTTTTATTGTATCCGGATTTACAACTATCTAATTTATATTTAGTGACATTACCGCAAGTATAATCAGAGCAAGTACCGTTAGCATCACAAGTGCTCAAAGGATAATTTGTAAAGTTACAAGCATTGCAAGTTAAACCGTCGGAACTGAGTTCATAACTGTTTTGGCAACTGTTTAATTTGTATTGAGTTAATTCTAAGCAAACGCCACCATCAGGACATGTTTCTAAGGGATATTCACTAAATCCGGATTCCGGACAATAGAAAAGAGTAGTATCGAAAGGACAGCTAATGGCTTTTTTACCCTCACAATCAGTTGCAGATTTGGTATATCCCATATCTGTACAAGATGGACGAACCATACAACTGTCCTGAGCCAAAGATGATGATGATAAAAGTATCATGAATGTTATCAATATGAATCGATTCATCTTTCAGCTCCTTTGTTTTTCTCTGTCATATTCCGACTTGATCGGAATATCTCTCTTAAATTTCGTGAGATTGTCCGAACAAGTCGGACAATGACAGTTAGTGATGTCAGACAATGACATTTACAGAGATGCCGTTTAAGATGTTTCACAAGTATAGAATTTGGATAAAATATAAGGATTACCTGTGTAAAAAATCACATCTTAAACGGCACGTTTATGTATTTGGGAAATTTGATGATGTTATGATGGTAAATGAAAACAAACCTAATATTTTGAATATTAGATTTTAAGCAAAGTGATACATCTGCCACAACAAGCATTATCATACCCTTTTATTTTATCCGAGTATGATAATATCATAATTTTTATCAAGTGTCAACCAATAATTGAAGACGGTAGACAGAACTGATATTATAATGCAAAAAATAAGAGATAGATACTCTCCAATCAATTATTTGACTGTATTTGTAAGCAACCAATCTCTAAATTCAGTAACAGAACCGACTTCAGGTATCCAATTCAGTTCTTGAGGTAAATCAGATGTAAACTCGCAACGCATTCTTACTGGATTAGCTCCTACGTTGATAGCCGCATATTGATTATAAATTCTATCATCAACCAGAACAGTTTCTTCAGCTTTCAATCCATATTCTTCAAAACAAGATTTTAGCATATTTTCTTTAGCGGTATCATGCATAAATTTTCCGTGTTGCACACATTTTATGGTTAAGAAGTCTGTAACCGGTGCCAATAATTTATTTAGAAATTTACTTTTAGTTTCCACATCAAAGGTTGCAGACATTGTAAATTGTCTATACCCTTTATCGTTAAGTTCTTTTAAGATTGGTAAAACATCATCATACAAAGGTCTGTTGGTAAAGAACTCTAAACTATGGCAAAAATCATAATCCATTTCGTTTCCTTGTGTCGGATGAGTTTTTAGCTCCAAAGCTCCATACTTTGGTTCAATAGGTAGAACTGTGGGCAAGTCTTCCCACTTGAGATTACGATACTGAGGAGCATATTTAGGGTGTTTGGTTAGAAAATTATAATAAGCATAATTAAGGTTTGCCAAAACCCCATCAACATCCCAAAATATATTTTTGATCACTTTTTTTTGCATTTTTAACTCCTGTAATGTGTAATTATCTAGACGGTATCATAAAAATCCATATCGGTCAAAGTAATATTTTTATTTTATAAAATATCCCTGAGCAAAACCAATAAAATGGTTGCAAACAAAAAACTCATCTATACAATCGGTGCCACGAACATATTACTATAACTATAATTTTAATTCGAGGATAAGGAAGTAGAAAAAGGAGCTACGCCCTCGTAAAATAATCCTTATTTCGTCATGACTGAAAGAGAAGCCGTAAAATTTGTACAAACCAACAAACGGGGAGCAAAAGATGCGCTAAAAGAAGCCATAGGCCCTGAATTGTATCAAAAATTACGCTCGGCAGATATTATTACTTCAGATGCCAACAACTGGTATCTTACTGCCTATGGTCAGGAATGTAATATTACATAATAATGCATTAGAATTAAAACCGATTTACTTATCAAGCAAATCGGTTTTAATTTTTAAGCAAACTACAAAAAGCTTGATTTTTTATTTATAATTTGTACTATGTTGTCAATTGGAAATTATTAATAAATTAAAAGAAAGCAAGCACGTAAAAGCCGTGCAATTTTATGGAAAGAAAACAATTATTTAAAATTCTTGATGACTTAAGGCCCAATCCTAAAGATATCAAAGCTTATTATGATTTGATGTGTACCGGAGTATTAGATTTGGTTTATTGCAAAGATGGTGAATTTATCGTAACCAAGCAATACAAAGATGATATGGTTGAATACTTGTATGGAATACTGTTTCCTGATACTGATATAATCATGCGCTTTCAGACACTGACAGAACACAATTTCAAACCGGAATATCTAACATCTATCGGTATCAACTATTGGGTAAACCAAAAATTTGGAGCTGATGCGCCTACATGGGTTGCCAATAAGGAATGCTACTTATTGTATAATAAATGGAGAGAAATGATTGCTGAGACAAACCAACTTTTATCCAACTACACAAGAAAAAAAATGTATCCTTGTTATGGTTGGATGGAAGATGGAGGAAAAATAGAAACTCCTGATTATTCCATCTCAATTGATGAATTTGTCCTGTATAAGTGTGATGTCTCACTGTTTTCTCGGCTTCCTAAAAAGTAATTATTTTAAACAGCAAAGTCCGGTAACCAAAGATTGTTTACCGGACTTTATTTTATCTTCACTTTTTATACTAGGAATAAAAAAGCTATCTCTGGTCCAGCTAAAATAGCAAGACCACAGCACATGATTATTATTGATATCAGTGCGCATAGCTCTGCTATTATTCTAACTTCTTCTCTTTTGGTTTTTTCATATAGGTTAAGTAACCTAAAGATTAACCATGCCAATCCTATAAGAAAAACCATATAGGAAACAAGTAACCAGTCGGACATAGCTACTGGTTTACAAAAAAGTGAGACCACCAACAAAGCTACAAATTGCAATATAAGTGCTATTTGTAGCATGCTTTTTTTAATAAAATTTTTCATTTTTTTATTTATTTTTTTTAGTTAAACATTTCAACTTGAACCATTACAGTGCATGATATTCTCAAAGTAATGGCAAAAACCATAAAACAATGAAAAATAATTTATAAAGCACCTATAATAATTTGGAATTCAATTTTATTATATCACAAAATTAGGGATAAAACAATATTAAATTGTACTGTCTAGAATGAAGAAGTTTATAATATATTGAAAAACAATGATAGTCAGTGTTGTGAATTCGTGAAAATTACAAAAACAGGTATTTTTGAAAAACGAATATTCGAAACTGCTGAAAGGTTTGGAAAATAAAGAAAAAGCAGGCATTTTATAGCCTGCTGTTTGTATTGGTGATGCTAACGCAATGAAGCTCGAACTTTTACTCACCTCAGACTACTACCAAGCCACTTTAGAGAGATATGAGGAAATTAGAAAAAGCAATTATGTGTTAGGTATAGCTAGGTAAAAAATATATTTACAGCAAGTACAAAATATGATATAATTCATGTGAATAATAACTGTTAAAATATAATTATATGAAGAAAATTATTGTATGTATTATGGCTGAACTTATATGTTTTGTGCCATTTTTGTTTCTGTTGGCAAGCTTGTTTATTGCTGTAATGTTCGTGGATTCTTTTTTGTTAAACGTATTGGTGGTGTTAGTGGGGTATTTCTTAATGAAAATATCTAATCATTACCTAAAAAAATACTGCAAAAAACACTACGAAGAAGAAACTAAAAAAGATTTTCAGCCTATAGCCGGTCGTTTTATCATAGGAATGCATTGGTTTGAAGGATATGAGTACTTTTTTGAAATACTTCTTGACGGATCGTGTGTTTACACATTTAAGTGGTCTGATGAGAATAGCTGTCGCAAATATAAAAGTATTGATTATCCATTCAAAACAAAGGCTTCCGAAGAGTTGATGGCTATGTTGGATGTAGGCAAATCTAACGAAGCATTGTCGGTAGGCCTTAAAGATCTTAAGCAAAAGCTTCTTGAAGAATTCCTTGAAATAAAGGAAGAGGAAAAGCTAAGAAAGCTGAATTAAGAAGAATTAAGAAGAATTCCCTATTTGCTATTGCATGTAGGGAATTTTTTTGTTATAAATTTGTATGTAAGTGAGGAAATATACGCAAAATCAAAGAACTTTCAATGCCTTCAATCATAAAATGCAAGAGATTTAGTCTTATTGCTAGAGATCATCAATATGATAGACAAATGTCTTATTTGCTTAACAAAAATAGAAGTTACTTAAAAAAGTATTTGCGTTGGCTCAATAAAAACAAAACTTTTGAAGACACTGTTCGTACAACTTCGAATATGAAGTTGAAATGGGAAGCAAAAGAACAGTTTAATTATTTGCTAATTGATAAACAAGATAATATCATCGGAGCAATCGGGGTTGCAAATATAAACAATCTGGATAGCCATGTAGAGTTAGGTGCTTGGTTGTGTCAAGATAAAACAGGTTGTGGATATATGACCGAAGCGGTTAATAAAATAACGCAAGTTTTATTTTCTAAAAAAATTCGCCGTATTGAAGCTGAATGTGCAATAACAAATACAGCATCAAATAGTTTGGTAAAGAGATGTGGGTTTCAAAAAGAATGTGTTAAAAAAGAATACTTTAACATCAACGGAAAATTTGAAGATGCTGTTGTTTATATAAAAATGAATCCCAGTCGAAAAAACTAAATAATTTGTTTTTTCTGCAGATATTCATAAATTTCCTCTGCCATAATTTGGTGGCCGTTGGCATTAGGGTGAGTAGCGTCTTTGTATAATTCTTTTAAATTTCGATTAATCCAACTTTCATAGCGACTAAAAAATAATATATTTTTTTGTTCGCAAATATTTTTAATTATTTCGTTATATCTCTCTACATCAGAATTACGACGGATTAAAGATGCCTGCTCACTATATCTGTCTTCAATAACAGGAATTAAATCTGTAACAATAACAGAGGCTTGAGTTGTAGATAGCTTATCTAATAGTTTATTCCAATACATTACTCTCGCGCCTTCAGAAAAATCAAGTTGCAAATCACTATCTTTCCTACGTCTCAAATCATTAATACCAATACTAATGATTATTAAATCAAATTGTCTTGTCGACGTCTCAAAAAAACTTCTATTTGTAGCATCAGCAATATTGTCTCCGGAATAAGACATGTTATTAAATACATAATCACCGCCATGTTTTGATAAAATTAATTTTCCTAGTCTTGAAAACCATCCTAAATCCGTTTCATCAAAAAAGCCATGTCCTATACTATCACCAATTAATCCTATATTTTTTACCATACCTTAAAATCCTACTTAAGTATTTTATTAATTAGATAAATAATAACAAATGTTTGTTAAAAATTCAATAATAGCTAAAAATGCCTACCAAATATTCAAAAGTTCGAGAGTTGAAGCCCAAAGAGCTATTTTAAATATTTTACTCTCGAACTTGCAAATTAAGGATAAGCAAATCTCGTATAACCTTAGAAAACCTTTTGATTTGATAAATTTTTTAAACAAAAAAACACCCCCGAAAATCGGAGGTGTTGCAATTGGTGATCCCAGCGAGAATCGAACTCGCGTTTTCGCCGTGAGAGGGCGACGTCCTAGGCCGCTAGACGATGGGACCATATTTCCTAAGACGATATCTTAATAATCTAAAAAAATATAACTTGCAACATTTTTTTTATGAAATAGATATTCTTTATTAATTTAATTGCGGTTGATTTTTTGAAATCGTTATCCTATATTTTAAAAGACAAATAATTTTTTAGAGGAAAACTTAATGGAAAACAGAACATATTATCGAGCCGGTGCAACATCTGCAGTAGATGAGGGGTTGCGCCAATACATGCTTAAAGTATATAATTTTATGGCCGCAGGTCTTGGACTTACGGCATTAAGCGCATATTTTATTGTCAACACTCCTTTGTTAAAACTGTTTTTCTCGGTAAATCAATCCGGACAATACGGTTTATCAGGCTTTGGTTGGCTTATGTTTATTGCACCGTTGATAATGGTTTTTGCATTCAACTGGGTAGTAAGTAGAGGCAGTTCATCTCAAGCTCAACTGTTTTTCTGGGCTTTTTCCGCCGTTATGGGATTTTCGTTGGCGCCTACATTGTTAGTGTATACCGGAGCCAGTGTTGCCCGAGTATTTTTAGTTACAGCCGGCACATTTGGAGCAATGAGTCTTTATGGATATACAACTAAACGTGATCTCACAGCATTAGGTTCTTTTTTGATTATGGGATTGTGGGGCGTAATCATAACCATGATTGTAAATTTCTTTTTACAAAGCAGTGGAGTGGACTATGCGTTATCATTAATCGCTTTAGCAATTTTCATCGGATTAACGGCTTTTGATACTCAGCGTATTAAAAACATGTATAATAATATAGACGATTCGGAAATTGCCACCAAAAAAGCCATTGTTGGTGCGTTATCTTTGTATCTAGACTTTATTAATATGTTTATATATTTGTTGCGATTTATGGGGGATCGTCGCTAATTAATAAAATTGAAAAACCTTCCGTTAAGGAAGGTTTTTTTATGCTTAAAGCTTAAATTTAACGATTGAGCTTTCCGGTGAATTTTGGGCTTGTTTAATGGCATTGATGGATTGTTCCATAAGCTTTTTAGCGGATCTTGCCGGTGTTGGAAACACGCTGACACCCACACTCACAATCAGATCGTGAGTATTAAAATTATCGCTTACTCCATCATTTAGTATTGCCATTAATTTCTTAAGTTCAAAATCCAAATCATAGGCATTTTTAATATTTGGCATTAACACCCAAAACGGATACTTCAACCCTCTTGCTACGGTAAAACCTTTATTGAGGCTGAGCACTAAAGTATTAGCCAATTTTTTTATAACAAACTCTTCCAGATGTAGTTTTCTGAAATCTTCTATATTATCAATAGCTATTCCGGCTACGGCAATTAAGTTTGAAGGTTGTCGGTTGTCTTTATAGTTTTCATAATTAATTGCCATTTGAACTCTGTCTTCAAACAAAAAGAAGTTCGGTAGTCCTGTAAGCTCATCATATAAGTTATTAAAGAGGTTGCTGGTGGGTTTGTGTTGATGATTTCCAATAAGAATAAAAGAAAAATGTTTGGAATCCGGAAGATATACAGCTTGAAATTCAACGGATATTAATTTTCCTTTGGTGGAACGTAAATTGATATTTTGTTTTTTTTCGTTGGTTAACATTTCTCCTATATTTGAGGTAAGGTTGTTCCAATCATTTTTATCAACAAAATTCAAAAAAGGAGTATCAATAACATGTTTAGGAGATACTATGTCCAAAATTTGCATTGCAGAACCATTAAAATATACGGCTTTATCATCACTGACAATAATAACCGGCTGTTCGGAATTTTTGATTATTGGATTAATAATGTCTTTAAGTCTGACATCAAGATCATGCCAAAATGGTATTTCTTTGATTTTTTTTGTGCTGACAACCGGAATTTGTTCGGATATGTTTTCTTTGCCGAAGTCCTCTAAAGTATCTAAATTTATATTATGCTGATGAGCATCGCTTAATATCGCCTTATCAATAATTTTATTTTCGATAGACGTTGCAATTGCCGGTGTTTCTAAATCAATGTCGATATTTTTAGTGTCCATTTTTTCTCATAAACTCGATTTTTTTATATAATATAATTAATATTACAAAAACACAATGTCAAAATATTTGTATTTTATTAATAATATTTGATTATAATAAAATCAACTACATCTAAAATAAGAAAGAATTTGTTATGGCTGAAGATAATCAGATTGTGGCAGAAGCTACGGAAAATAATGCAATTTTGCCGGAAGATAATATGTTTGTCGTCAAAGAACGTTTTGAGATAAATTATAATAACCCTATGCCCGAATATGATACCAACGGTGCTAAAGCATATCAGGTTAAAGATAAAATTAATCCGCAAAGAGAACTTTTTGCACTTATTTGTGACAATAATTTTCCACCACGTTTATCTGTGTTACCATATCTTAAGGCAATAGATCATCCGAATTTGATGAAGCTTGTAGATTATAGTGTTGTTGACTATCTTCCGTCTTCAACAATGAATATGGCACTTATTTACAGCCGTCCGTTGGGTGAAAAAGTATCGGAAGCAAAACAAGATGGAAAAATTAACAGCGAAAAAATAAAAAGTTTGTTAAATTCGATGGTTTCAGCAATCGAAGCCTTAAAAGCATATAATATCTCTCATCGTGCAATACGTCTTGATAATATTTTTTATAAAGATAGTGAGTGTTCGGAAATTGTTTTTGGAGATTGTGCAGCATCTTTTCCTGCCATGTATCAACCGGATGAATATGAAACAATAGAAAGTTTATTATGTGTGCCACAGGGTAGGGGAAATGGTAGCAGTAGTGATGATTTATATGCCGTAGCTGTTGTCTTGCTTGAGTTGATGTTTAACCACCCTATCAGATTAGGTATCACAACATCGGAATTGTTACAATCAAAACTCAGAAAAAGCAGTCTTACAACATTGATTGGTAATGATAAAGTCAGTAGTCAATTTGCCCCCATATTAAAAGGAATGTTGGAAGATAATGCGGATACTCGTTGGAAGGCAGCAACAATATACAATCATTTGGAAGGTAAATCTAATAATTTTTCCAATTCTGATGGAGTAGAGCGCTCCATGCGAGCAATTTCCATTGCCGGAGAAAAATATTATACAGCAAAGTCTGCATCACTGGCATTGCTCGAGAATCCTAATGATGCTTTGGTTCTTATTAAAAATGGCAAATTGCAGGATTGGATAAAAAATGGTTTAGAAAATGAGAAATTATTTAATAAAATAGAAAAAATCATTCAAGCCAATAAAGAAAACGAAAATAATAAATTGTTAGTTTCTCAGGTATGCATATATTTGGATTATAGTTTACCTATAAAGTGTGGTGATTATTTTATTTTTCCTGATGGAATTTCAAAAACAATTTATCACTATACCAAAACACATCAGCCATTAGATAGTCTTATGCAAGTATTATCGGGAGATCTGGTCAGATTATGGTATCAAGAACAACCCTATTTACATGCACCGGCCAACAGTAGTGAGTTTAAAGGCTCTCTATCACGCAATTCGTATGGGTATGGGATAGAGCGAATAATGTATGACTTTGATGAAGATTTACCTTGTACCAGTGAGCTAATCGGAGGTGAATTTGTAAATACTCCGTCAAAACTTCTGCGAGCACTGGATAATAACTACAATACATATAAGGATAAGTCACCGTTTGATAAAAACATTATTGCATATTTAAGATGCAAAATGGGCAAAAAAATTGATGGTATCATAACCGATATCAATGCAAATCAAGATGCAATGAGAATAAGCGCCGTAATCAGATTATATGCCAGTATTCAAAACAAGAGTGGCCCAGTACAATTATTTAATCTGACCAAATGGTTGATGAAAACGTCAAAACCGATTATTTCCAATTATCATAACCAAAAATATCGCAAATTTTTAGAGCGTGAAGTTGTTAAAATATCCAAAAACGGAAAAATTATCGATTTATATGAAATACTTGAAAACGAAGAGGCCAAAAACAAAGACAGAAAAGAATATTCTGAAGCCCTCAAAAAACTTAATTTATTAATGGCAGAGCGCTCAAGAATAGTTTCCGGAGATGCCAAATTAGATGCAGAGGCAAAAGAATTGGCCATAAAATTCGGTTCCATATTGGCAATATTGAGCATGTTGTCATCATTTGTGTTTAGTGTAATATATTGGGTGCTGAAATGATTAAACCTATTCAACGTAAACAAGCTGTAAAAAAGCCATTTAAATTTTCAATAGCGCAAAAAATCATATTTATGATTGCAATCATTACGTTGGCGTTTATTGCTCCACAGATTGCAATAATTTTGGCAATTGGTTTATTGCCTACATTTACGGTTTTGCTTACAGATTCCAAAAAAACAGATAAATTACTGATTGTCGGCTGTTTTAATATGACCGGTATATTTGTATGTATGATGGATATTTTCAAGCAATATTCACTAACACACAGTGTGTCAATATTGAGTAACGTATTTAATATTATTATCATGCTGGGAGCCGCAGCATTAGGTATGATAATTTATTATGAGCTTCCTAACCTTTTTGTGATGATTTCTAAAGCATCTGTACATCGTCGTTTACGTAATATCGATGACAAAATAGAAAAACTCACAACAGAGTGGGGCTCTGAAATCATTCAAGACAAATAATTCTTCTTACAAATCAGTCCACTTGTCTTAATTACTGGTTGACACTTTATGGGTGTTATGCTATCCTTATATTCGGATAAAATATAAGGATTTGTATTTTTAAATATCATCTCCTTAAACAAAATTGTGCCGCTGATGCTTGTATAACACAAGCATATATCCTTATATCTGTCCGCTTGTTTTATCTGCTAAGGCGGCACCTTTATATAAACAATCGAAATTAAAGATTTTGTTATTGTCATCAGACAATCTCAAGAAACTTAGATTAAATACTCAGGTAAGCCGAAGTAGGACATAAAGGATAGGAGCTGAAAGATGAATCGATTCATATTGATAATATTCATGATATTTTTAACATCATCAACATCTTTAGCTCAAGACAGTTGTATGGTTCGTCCGTCTTGTGCAGATATGGGATTTTATAAAACTCAAGCAGAATGTGAAGGTAAAGATTTTATCCGATGCATTTTTGATGCGTCTGCTTACTATTGTCCTGAATCCGGTGAAAATTGTGATTTTGGTGACTATACATTAATAGAATGTCCGGCAAATGGAGTTTGCGATTATTATGATTGTGGTGGAGCAACTCAATACAAGTTGGATAGTTGTAAAAGTGGTTATAAATTAAACAGTGACAATACAGGTTGTGAAATTTGTACATGGGGTGCATATACATCAAAAGATTGTCCGATAGGACGTCGATGTTCACCAAAAGAATGTGGAAATACAATCCAATATAGAGTTTTGGGATGTGATGATGGTTATTATGAAATATATGGAGATTGTGAGGAGTGTACAAATGGATGTGATGTTTATGGTGATATCCATGAGTTTGATAGTACAAATAAGCCAAATGGGGCATATATTCTATGTGGAGAATGTGATACCGGTATAGTATATTACCACATTACAGGTTGTGATACCGATGAAAAATTAAACGATGCAGGTGATAATTGTATTCCGTGTGATGAAACGGGAGAATATAAATATTTTGTCTGCCCATATGAAGATCAAGGAGCGATATGTGATTCAATACAATGCGGAAATAATACTTTATACCGATTTTTAGGTTGCAAAGAGGGCTCAATTGAAATAGAGGGAGCCGATATTTGTGAGCTTGCTGAATAACATTACAAAATAATCAAATCTTCTTCTTTGGACAAAGAAGAAGATTTGATTATTCAAAAAAAATGTAAGATTATCTGAAATAATTTATTCCCATTGCTGATTTGACTTCATCTAAAGTCTGTGCAGCTACGGATTGAGCATTTTCACTTCCTTTTTTAAGCATATCAAAGATTGCACCGATATCACCGGCAAGTTCTTCTCTTTTTTCTCTGATGGGACGAAGTTCATTTTGCAAAATTTCATTTAAGAATTTTTTGACTTTACCATCACCTAAACCTCCACGTTGATAGTGAGCTTTCAGCTCATCTAAATTGGGATATTCTGGTAAAAATTCTGCAAAATGCTCATTTTTGCAAAACGCATCAAGATATATAAATACCGGATTGTTTTCTGTATGACCGGGGTCTTCAACCCGCAAATGCGTTGGATCGGTATACATACTTTGTACTTTTTTCTTAATATCATTTGCAGAATCAGCTAAATATATGCAATTTCCGAGAGATTTACTCATTTTTGCAGCACCGTCTAATCCCGGTAATCTGGCGCAAATTGCATTACTTGGTAAAACGGCAGTAGGCTCAATCAAAACATCTTTATAAAGTGTGTTAAATGAGCGTACAATTTCTCTGGTCTGTTCAATCATTGGCAACTGATCTTCTCCGACAGGTACAATATTTGCCTTAAAAGCGGTAATATCAGCAGCCTGACTAATCGGATAAGTAAAGAAACCGGTAGGAATGCTTTGTTTAAATCCTCGCAATTGAATCTCATTTTTAACAGTAGGATTGCGTTGCAATCTGGCAACGGTAACCAGATTCATATAATAAAAAGATAATTCACATAGCTCAGGAATTTGAGATTGAATAAAGATTGTTGCTTTTTCAGGAGACAAACCGCAAGCTAAATAATCCAAAGCTACTTCAGAAATATTACTTTTCACTTTATTAATATTATCGGCATTGTCTGTAAGTGCTTGAGCATCGGCAATCATAATAAACAATTTATCATAATTTCCGCTGTTTTGTATTTCTGTTCTACGTTTAAGAGATCCGACATAATGACCTAAATGTAAACGTCCTGTGGGTCTGTCACCTGTTAAAATAACATCCATTTTCTAACCTTTCAAAATTTTTTTCTGAGATAACACATTCAACCGACATTGTCAATACCGGCACCTATTGTCATTTGATTGTTAATAAGTACAATATCATATTGCTTGCAAATAAAATAATTGTTATGACAAAAAAAGGAAGTATAAGGATTTTTTGTTAAATAATCATGACCAAATTGACGCTGACACATAACATGCGTTCTAACTTACTTAGTCTTCAACATATAAGTAAGCAAGTTTCGGTCACTCAAAATAAATTGTCTACCGGCAAAAAAGTAACATCTGCAATAGATAATCCTTCATCATATTACACAGCTGTCTCTTTAACCAATCGTGCAGATGATCTTAATGCTTTGTTAGATGCTATGGGGCAGGCAATTTCTACTGTAAATGGAGCAATTACGGCCCTAAAAAGCGCAATTTCATTTTTAGAACAAGGACATGCGGAAGCTGGAAAAATATTAATGGGTATGGAATTAACCGATACTCGACAAGATCCGGATACACCTGTTGACCCTGATCCGGATACACCTGTTGACCCTGATCCGGACACACCTATTGACCCTGATCCGGACACACCTATTGACCCTGATCCGGACACACCTATTGACCCTGATCCGGATACACCTGTTGACCCTGATCCGGATACACCTGTTGACCCTGATCCGGACACACCTGTTGACCCTGATCCGGATACACCTGTTGACCCTGATCCGGATATACCTGTTGACCCTGATCCGGACATACCTGTTGATCCTGAACCGGATATACCTGAAGATCCTATGCAAGACTATATTGATGCTGGATATACCATTTTATCAAGCACATCAACAATGGAAGATATTCAAAATGCAATACAAACGAATGCTAAAATAGTTTTAAGCTCAAACATTGTTTTAACTTCACCGATAACCATCAATAAATCTAATGTGCTTCTTGATGGTAATGGTTATACCATCAGTTTCAATAGTTCTTCGGTAAATGAGAATATGATAAATATTACTTCAGGAGGAAACAATACTACGATTACAAATCTGCAAATAGATTATAACAATAGTGCAGGAGGTGCTGCCATTTATATCGATTCTGTAAATGCCGAAGCTAATATAACTTCCACTCAAATAAACGCAGATGGTAACAAAGTATATGGTATACAAGTAGTTAACGGAGGTGTAGCAAATATTGATACTCTTGATAATATCACGGTTAGCGGTAAAAGATCTCAAAAAACCTCAACAGAATTATCGGGAAGTTATGATGGAGAAAGTAATACAACGGCAATGGTTAGCCAATTACAAGAAAATGCTTTGGCCGCTACGGCTGCTAATCAATTTTATGTCGTAAGCAGTGGAGATAGCAATTTTGGTGCCGGTACATGGTATTTACCATCAATAGGAGAGTTAGCTCAAATGTATGGTACGGATATGTCTGCGATAACCACAGCCAACGGAAATGAAGGAGCTGACGGAGGCAATATATCAAAAATTAATAACGCATTAAACATCTTGTCAACTCAAAAAGGTGTTGAAGCTGAAGAGGTTGGAAGTAATAATTTTTATCTATCATCATCAGAATGGGCAAGTGAGTATGTTTGGGCTTTATATACTCAAGATGGTGGTCGTTATGGCTATGGAAAAGATAGTAAAAATTATAGTGTTAGAGCATTTCAGTCATTAGAAAATTGTTTTGATAGCTCAGATACCGCACAAGTCGGTTATGTTATGTATTCAGATATGAGTTATGGTGCTGCCTCAGAATATGATGGTAGCCGACAAGCTGTTGGTATTATTGCTCATATTTCAGATGACGGAACGTCAGCCAAAATCATAAGTCTGAAAGATTTAACTTTTGATGCCAATGGAGGGTTTAATGCTTCCGCGCCTTATTCCGGCAGTACTAAATACACATATCTTACCACATCAACTCATTCAGATATTGATATCACCGGAATTCCTAATTATGCAGATAACGAGCTTTTGGTCGGATTACAATCAGGAGGAACTCTAAATATTACCGGTACACCTGATGTGGCAGCATTTTCTTTACGTTCGGCACCGGTTGCTAATGGTGGTGCTATTGATGAAGGACCGCAAGAAATTGATTATTCTGCCTCTTTTTCACAATTCAAGAATATTATAGATCAATATAATCATCTTATTAAAGATTCATCTTATAAGGGAATAAATCTTCTTAAAGGAGATGATTTGGTTGTTAAATTTAGTTCCAATTCTTCATCTACATTAGTGATACATGGAGAGGATATGTCATCAGTAGAAAGAGGGATTAGTATGATTATGTGGCAATCAGTAGCTGATATTGAAAACACCATTAAAGAACTTCAAACCGCAATCAGCCAAATCAGACAATATAATGCAGTTTTAGGTAATGAATTTGATATCATCAGTAATCGCAAACAATTTACTGAGAATATCATAAATGTTCTTTCCGAAGGTTCTGATAAACTTACATTGGCAGATATGAATGAAGAAAGTGCTTATATGCTTTCTCTGCTTACCAGACAAAAACTGGCTATCAACTCTTTAAGCTTGGCAGCTCAGGCAACCCAAAGCATTTTAAAAGTTTTTTAATTTATTCTTGTAATCATTATAAAAAACACTATATTAAGCGTAATTTAAAATTATTAATCCTATAAAACTATATATTATGAAATTTTTTAAAGGCGCAACATCAGTTCTTATTGACGGAACATTAGTTGTAGATGGTTTAGTAGTGAGTTACCCTGATAGAGTTATTGCTACTATTATTATAGATATTGAAACACCTTTACCGGTATACATCAAAAAGCGTCAAAAATTGATGTATGAGGCATACAGCGTAAGGGAGATGATTGAAAATATCGGTCTTTCTAAATGCGGACACAAAGTTAGAGTTCGTTTACCTATTAAAGATGACGGTAAAATATATCCTAATATTATGACGTTTGAAAATCTTACGCTCAAAATAGGAGAAACATTGATAATAGAGATCTGAAAACATAAACGGAGGCCTAAAAACCTCCGTTTTTTTATAACACACTATAAGCTTATAATTTTAATTATATTTACTTTTTTCCGCCAAGTAAATTAATCAATTCTACCGGAAACATTGCAATTGTTTGTGATTGAGAAGATGAAATATCTTTCATTGTTTGTAGAGTTTTCAATTGAATGGTAACCGGACTTTGCTCTAAAGTTTTAGCTGCTTCTAACATTTTCTGCGCAGATTCAACTTCTCCTTGCGCAGCAATCACCATTGCCCGACGATTGCGCTCAGCTTCGGCTTGTTTAGCCATAGCTCGTTTCATGTCTTCCGGAAGCTCTATTTCTTGCACATTAATTGCTTCAATATCCACTCCCCACTTTTCGGTAGCCTGATCAACAATGTTTTTGATTTCAACACCAATTCTTTTTCTCTCTGAAAGTATGGTATCCAAATCATTGGTTCCGATAACATCTTTTAGGGCAGATTGACTTTGTTGAATAACAGCCAATACGTAGTCAGATATTTCTACTACTGCATTTTCCGGATTTTTGACCCTAAAATACACCACAGCATTAATATTGACCGGAATATTATCTTTAGTCATAACCTCTTGTTTGGGTACATCAACAGTCATGATACGCATATCAATTTTTTGCATTGTCTGAATATATGGAACAAACCAACGCAGTCCCGGATTTTTGGTGCTTGTATATCTACCTAGTGTAAAAATAATCCCTTTTTCATATTGCATCACAATTCTAAATCCGGGAATAACAACAAATATAATAAACAATATTAATACCGGTATCCCAAAAAACAAATCCTCATTCATAAATTATCTCCTTTATGTGAATTGTTATTTATTATGTTCTGATTTATTTTAGTGTCAATAGCTATATTAATCAGCTGATTTATAAAATTGAAAAATTCATATTTTTATGCTAACATTGATATAGTGGAGTATGGATATGATTGAAAACAACCAACCTGAATATAGTAAATTGGAAAACTTACCATCTTTAAAAGAAGGATGGGTTAGATTGGTTCATCGTTGTATATATAAAGATCATGTTAATAGCATAAAAGAAAATGGACTTATTTTTAATCGTAATGCCGCTAAATTAACTCCATTACAAAGAGGAGCATCTTATCCTAATATAACACATATGGCATCGGTGTATGATGAATCGTCTTTTTGGGAAAGTATACATAAAGATGATTTTTGCTATTATGATAACGCTAGATATGCAGATACTAAAATTATTTTTGATATACCATTAGATGAATTTTGTTTACTGGAAAAGGTTGGAAGAATAATAAAGGGAAAGGTTGATAATAAATATATTGTTGGCATTATACCTAATGTAAATGGAGCTAATAAACTATTGCATATGTCAGATGAAGAAATATGCAAAGCTGAAAAAATATCTCGAAATAATCCGCCATCATCAGCAAAAGCCAATAATATTGAAGTAATGATAGACGAGTTGTTAAAGAATTGTAAAATGAATAACAAAGAAGATCTACGAAGTATAATATACAAAGGTATTGAAAACTGTAAAGAAGATTTAAAATTTGATCTTGCTCCCAATCAAAACAAAAAAAATATTTCATTAGCGGTTATGCAAGCCACCACTATCAAGCCATCAAAACGTTGAAAAACAGACGTTTTCAACCTGTTGTTTGTATTTGGTGATACTTTACGCTTGTTTTACGAGCTGAAATTTAATATTTTTGTCTTCTATTCATCAATGTTTGCTGTTTGATACTATCAGGAATTTTTTTTCCTTTTTTCGGTGTATTATTATCTTCTTCATTATAGGCACCGGAAGCATGCTTTTTAAATTTATCTTTAAGCAGTTGTTTCGTTTGAGTATCAATATCATTCAACTCAGAATGATTTGGAATATTCGTCATCTTAACGTTATTTTCCATGCAAGCAAGCATCAGTCTAGCCTTAAACTCTGGAGAGTTAATATTGCCAAAACTAATACTCTTTCCTAATTTTTTAGCTAACAAAGCCAAATTGTTAAAATCTTTATAATCTGGAATTTTAGCTTTTTTATCCTTATCTTTAGCGCCTAAACTTACTTGATTATTTGGAGTAGCAACAATATTAAGTTCGCTATTGTCTTTGCGAACTAATTTTGCCCTGTAATAAGGAGAACTTTCATCTTCAGAGTACTGAGAGTTTTCCTTTTTTGCAATATTTTGATAAAATACTCGATAAGGTTCAGCAAAATATTTATTTGATTGATTATTAATTACCGGTTTTGTAATCGGATCAGGAATATTCCCTTCCACAGAAATTGTTTGCTTATTTTCCTGTGTTGTACTGGGAGAGTTTTCTTGTGTACTTTTATTTTTCTGTATCGGACCAGAACTTTTTTCTTGTTTCGGTTTGTTTTCTGATTTAGAAGTATTATCTGCATCAACAGAATTTGATTTAGTTGACATTTTTTCCGTCTGAATGCTACTCAAATCCAATGGTTCATAACCATCTGTAAAACTCTTTATAAAATCAAAAAAATTTTTACCATTATGATCTCTACTTGATAATGTTTTTGCCTCTTCAACAAAAGTTTCAGCAACTACATCCCAGTGGCTACGTTCTACTGTTCCTTTTGCCGGTAACTTGTCACCAAAAAAACTTTTTTCAAATGCCTCAATATCACTACCACAATAGTAATCCCCCAAAGCCTCTGCATATAATTTATGACAACAATAATTTCTGAGATACAGTTCCTTTTTATTCAGTTTCTCATTTTCCTTATCATTAACTCTAAGGTACAGGAATATATTTTTTGGATCGAATACAGATTCTTTATTTTCCACTACACCTAAATCAATAGCTTTTTCTAAACTCTTATTAAAATTTACATGCTTCCGTCCATATCGATTATAAACTAAACCAATACCTTTCACGCCCCACGGATAATTTCCTTTTTTGCCAGGAACAAACCTGCCATAGACAGTTGGTTGAAAAGCATATTCTTGTTGGCTTTGATCTGTATAAGTAGGAGGTTCATAAATGACTTTACCAAAACGCTCTTGAATCACTTCCGCCAATTTGTTTATATCTTCATAACTACCAACATAAACAGTCATACCCTTACCATTCTCTCCACCGGCAGCAATTTTATGGCTAACATTCAAATCTAACAAAAAATCAGAAACAGACTTTGTAACCGGATGATTTCTGTTAGGTACAACATCTAAATGGAATTTCCATCCATTATTAGCATTCCAACCTTTTTCAAGTCTTTTATGCAACTTTCGCCAATCTTCAGGAGACATTTTAGTGCGATCAAATCCCCAGTTTTCTGCATCATACCCCGTCCGTATTTTATGGATTTTAAATCTATCATTAAAACTTGCATATTTATCCGCAATTTTTTTCTTCAAATTTTCAAGAATATCTTTTTCGAAGGTATTTTCAAACAGCTGTAATGAATCTTCCAAAGCAACTAAATCTTCCAAAGAAATATGCTCAAAATCAGTATTTCTCAAAAGATTAGATAATTCTGACATAGGCCTATCCTCTACCTCGTAGTTAAATAAAAAAACATAAATTAACATATTTTATTCAAATATTAACATAAAAGGGGGATTAAGTAAAGTTTCTTTAAACGAAAAGACACTCTCGAAAACCGAGTGGTCAATCCGGTCACTATTATAGAAACGTACACTTCTTAATAATGCTCTGCCGTTGCAATTGAAATATATATTTAATGGCTTGTAAAATAAAGGAACTTTGCTGAGATTTGTTATACTTCAGCCGGAGTAAAGTTAAAATACTCCTGTAAGTAGCAGACAAAGCAAGCATTTTATAGCCAGATAAAATAAGATGATAAAGATAAAATAGAGTAATTAATGAAAAGTATATTTATTTTTGACAAAATAATGCAAGGTATTTAAATAAAAAATCCCCCCCACTATGTTTTTTTTGGGGGGGGATAAATCAAAATTTCGGTTGGTTAACCAATTTAATTTTGATTTTGTGATAGCTCCCATCTTTTCGTCGAGTAATGATAGGAGATTTACTCCAATCTTCTATAACCTCATCCAGAGGTATAGTGATATTAAATAATCTACATGGAGTGCATCCCGACTTTACTTCGCCCTTTCGGGTTACATCACCAGCTTTGTAAAAAGCAAAGGTGATGATTTTATCTTCGGGAGTTCCGTCAAACATATACATATCAAAGAAAGGACTTTCTCCATCTTTGAAATAGATATCAACAGAATCACTTTGGGAGTTTAGGGAAATCCAGTTTTCTCCTTTTAGTTCTTCTTTTGTTGAGTCTGACACACCGTTGTTGGTACAAGCTGTAAGCATTATAACCAAGATAAAAATTAATTGTTTCATACATCTTATGATTTAAAATTATTAATAAATAAATTTTCAAACTAACCGAACCATTACAAAGCATGATATTCTCAAAGTAATGGTAAAACCATAAAACAATGAAAACACTTATAATAGCCTCTATAATAATTCAATCTAGAATCTCATTATACCACAAATTTAAGCACAACACAATATTAAATTATGCTATCTGGACTGAAAGTTGTCTGTAACCTGCGAAAATAAAAGAAAAAGCAGGCATTTCTCAGCCTGCTGCTTGTATTGGTAATGCTAACGCAATGAAACTCGAACTTTTCCTTGCTCTAGATTATTGCTAAGCTATTTTAGAACGGTATGAAAAATTACAAAATCACAACTTTATACATTTTGTAAAGTTTCCTTTTTTATGTAATAATCAACAAACCAAAAGGCTTGGATTACTCCAAGCCTCCTATTTGCTACAGCCCCAGAACTTCTCTTGTTGTTCTGTTGCCGTTTTCCTCTCGGAGCTTTGCTTTTAGCTCCTGATTGAATATGTAATTGCCTTCGGCATCATACATATCCTCAACAGCAAGCTTTTCAAAGCTCTTGACAGGATAGTCCAGAACTTCTTCAATGGTAATATTACCATCAAATATGTTCATTATTACCCAAGCATACTTACGAGCATGCTTCTTGTTGGATTTTTGAGAGTACTCTCGCTCTTTTCCTTCAGCAGTATAAACTACTGCAAGATCAGAAGCTAATACCTCTTCTCCATTTTGGAGTTTTTGGCATATTGGAGACCTTTCAAATCCTGCCAATCCACACCACAAGCCATATCGCTTAAGTGCAGCTAGCTGATTATCATTGAACGTCTTTCCCTCAAAATAAGGAAAGAGACGCCCCCAATCAGCATAGTAAGCCTCTGTGTCAAACGCCTGAAGTCGTTCATTGTATGACAATACCTTGCCATATGAAGCAAACTTCTTAAAATTAACGTACTTGACGTTAAAAGACTCGCTAAGGTATGCATCAAGCATTACCCAGTCACTAGGTTCCTTGAATCTTTCCTCTGTAACCTCCTCGGTCACAGTCACAGTATCTACTGGCTTTTGCTCCCTATCACATCCTTTAAAGAGCAATGTTCCTAAAAGGATGATAGCAAAAATTAAAAGCAACGCAAGCGCCGCCATAATATTTTGCTCCTTACTTTCACGGGACAAATTGATTGTCCTTATTTTTTTAGAGAGCAACCAGATAAGCAACCCTAAGAGAATTGCTCCAAGCACCCACCACTTCATGCTCCATATAAACTTGACGAGGGCTATGATGCCTACGCCAAGCCAATAAAGGCTGAAGCCTAAAAGTGAAAGCCCCAAAAGGAGCACCATGTAAAAAGTTAACACTTTAAAGTTTACTATGAGAGTAAACTTTATACGACCATTGCCAAGGTTCTCGCAATGGAAAGATTTTTGAAAATTTTTCATTTTTTTTATGATTTAAAATTATTAATAATAAGTTTTCAAATTAACTGAACCATTACAAAGCACGATATTCTCAAAGTAATGGCAAAAAACATAAAACAATGAAAAACATTTATAATGCATCTATAATAATTCAGTCTAGGATTTTAGTATATCACAAAAATAGGTAATTTTCAATACTAAATTGTACCACCTGGACCGAAACGACTTATACCGCATTGAAAAACAAGGATAGTTGATATGTTAAGTTCGTGAAAATTACAAAAATAGCTATTTTTGAAAAACGAACATTCGAAACTGCTAAAAGGCTTGGAAACAAAAGAAAAAGCAGGCATTTCTCAGCCTGCTGTTTGTATTGGTGATACTTAACTCACAGTTTACGAGCTACAATTTTCTTTTTAATATATAGTGCGGATAATATATTCCAGAAGTATCAAACTCTTCTTTTGAAAATATCTCAAAACCAAATTTTTTATATAAATGTAAGGCTACTTCATTTGTTGGTTTAACCCCGATAGTCATTTCATCTTGATAAGCATCAATTAAATATCTAATTAATTTACCTCCAATCCCCTTATTCATATATTCCGGTAAAACATATAACATTTTTATAAGTTTTTTCTCTTGCCAATAACTTATATATGCAACTAGTTTAGTATCAATTTCAAAAACATATGTATCATATGTAGGATATGAAAAAGACATCAAATTTTTATACAAAGCAGACCAGTCATCATCCGTTAAAACATCTGTTGTTCTTAAGGCCTTATCAAAAATATTGATTAATGTAGGCCAATCTTTAATCTCTGCTTTTCTAATTGTATAATTATTCATACAAAACCCTTTATAATATTATCGTAATTATAATTAAAATGAAAAACATTTAAATTTATTTAAAAAGCATTTTGGTAATTATATAAAAACATATTACTTCGCCTTCAATATTATAAGTGGCACCAGCATTTCCTCCTGAGTATAGCCAGCATGATCTGCTTTAAGAGGAGAAAATATTCTTTCCCCAGTCGAATAACGTAAAGATTTATTTTGAACACCTATAGCTACAAAATCACCTATCATAGACGGAACTACCACATTAATTTGACCTGCTCCTAAAATTCCGGAAGATAAAAAAGCATCTTTTGTAAACAAAACAAAATCATTACTGAAATATTCATAAAAGAGCCTCTTGAAATCGTTATGTTGTCCTGGTTTAATAAAAAATGTTACAAAACGCGCTTCAAGCGCTGGTGGACGAACAAATGTTTCACAAATATCAGGATACGAATTTAAGTATATCTCCTCTATATCAACAGCCCCATGATCTGCCGAAATTATAATAAGGGTATCTTCTATTTTCTCATTCATATCCATAACATTTCGTTCTATATCTTCTAGAATATCTTTAATTTCCTGGCTTTTAGTTCCATATTGATGGATAGAGTAATCAGGCTCATTCCAATATGCCGATATTATTTTTCTGTGTGAATTTTGCTTTGTAACCTGAACAATTTTATCGCACATTTCCTTAAAACTTCGCACACCGTCAGGAGCGAACGGCGGAAAAATTTTATAATATTCAACATCGGAATTGGCATTGATAATCTGCGAATATATCGTTTCATATTTTATGAATTTGCTCAGAGCTGAATCAACGACTGGTTTCCCAGAATAAAATTCTGTATTCATAAATAACTCAATAAATTTGTTATCTTGTAAAGAATAGCACATCCACCCGAGCCAACCTGAATAAATCGGAGGCAATCCGGAATGAAAAGCCGTTGTTGCAGCAACAGTCGTCGGCGGAAAAACAGAACTTATATTTTTTAATATGTGTTGATTTAAAAATGAATTTTCAGACAGATTCTTCTTAAGAATTGACGTCCCCATACAATCAACAATCATCAAAACAACATTTTTGTAATTTTTCTTTAGTATTGCATCTAGCTCAGGTAAGGTTTTGTATCGGGAAGTTCCATTAAAATGTTTTAAAACGGAGTTACTGACTGATAAAATACTGTTATTATAATCTACCTTTATTTGTGTCATGATAACCCCTTTACTTACCAAAAATATAATGTAAATTACAATTTGTCAAGACGATTTCCCTTTAGTGACATTTTTGAAAACATAACATTCGAACTCGGTTAAGCGCCTGATTTAAAAAGAAAAAACGGCAGTTTAAATACCTGCTGTTTGTATTGGTGAGCCAGACTCTATGAAAACCGCACAAAAAACGGTCATTAATATCAACTTTTTCTTGGAGCATCGTTCTGAAATATTGGCGATGAAAGAGCAAGTCCAATTAATAAGAAGTTTTCTTGCCGCTTAAAATGGGATGCGGACGAAAAGCACAAGGAGAAAAAGCCAAAATCGTGATGAAATAACAGCTTCATCACAATTCTTCTATTGTAGCTTCTAATTGTTTATTGATTCTTATATAAGTATCTAAATAATAGTTTGCATTGTTTTATATATGATTATTTTTATTAAAAATCCCATCAAAATCAATACCCTTTGAAGCCAAAACGAACATCAAGGTTTCTAGTGCGTTTTGTAGTTATCTCGTTCATTTTCTAGGGATTTGATACGTATTTGAGCCTCATTTAGCTCATTTTTATAGTAGTTTGCCCATTGCTCTTGGTCTTGGGCATCGTGTTCTAGCATATTCTTTTCCACATTACCCATATTAACACCGTCTAGTGGTGTAAATTCGCGTCCGGAGAGCGATAATTGTCTTCTGTCCTTATCATCACGGTTTTTTATCAAATACCCCTCTCTGACGAGTTTATTGACCATAACTTTGGTTGATGAAGTTTTACAGCAAATCGCCTTTGCCAGCGTCTCGTTAGTCATAAAAAATTTGAAGTTGCGATTGGTTTTATAACCGATATATGTTAAAATTAAACGCTCTGTAATAGTGAGCTTTCCTTGTCTTTCACTCATTTTAATTCCTTTAATATGTGTTTTAACATGAGTATTTATCGGCAAATTTTACGCTTTGTAATTTTAACAAAAAATGCTGCCGGAAATGAATATTTCCACTAAAACGCCAAATGGAAATGAATATTTCCGATATCGGAAACGGATATTTCCGCCGCACTTTGCTGAAACTATTGATACACACGGGATTGAAAGCTGTTTTTTGCTCCTATAATATAATTATAATAGAAATAAAATAGCTATTATAATAGCAAAATTTGTTTTGATTAAAATACGAAACCGAAGGAAATCAAAGGGATTTAACTCACTTAAAATAAAAAAGTGCAATAGGAAATCCCATCGCACTTATTTGTTAAAAAACATATTAATTGAAGTAAAAGGCAATTATTTAACTTCACATGTATTTATCAGTCAATTAGTATATTTTCCTGTTCGGTAAAAAATCACAAATTAAATAAATAAAACAAATAAAAATATACCGATCGGTAAAAATTGCTTGATTTTAATTTTATTTTCTTTATAATTTTACCGAGAGGTAAAATTATGAGAATTAAAAACATTAAAGATATTGCATCTAAAATAAAAGATGAAAGAAAAAAACAAAATTTAACACAAACCCAATTAGCCGGACTTTGTAATGTGGGGTTGCGATTTATTGTTGATTTGGAAGCAGGTAAGGAAACTTGTCAAATAGGTAAAGTTCTACTGGTTTTAGATGTATTAGGTATTAATTTGGTTGTGGAGGAATAAGATGCCAGTCTTGGATGTATATTTCTACGGAAAATTAGTTGGAAAGTTAACCGAAAAGAACTCTCACTTAAGCTTTAAGTATCTACCGGATATAACAACTCCAATATCTATAAACTTACCATTACAAGAAGAAACATTTTCAGATAAAGAAACTCGAAGTTTTTTCAATAATTTGCTTCCGGAAGAAGGTATAAGAGATGCTGTTGCCCGCTACAAACAAGTATCAAGCAATAACCCCTTTGCTCTATTAAAAGAAATCGGCGGAGAATGTGCAGGTGCTGTTGAATTGTATCCTGAAGAAGGTATTTCAAGAGAAGAAGAAACGAGTGAATTAAAACCAATATCAGCAGAAAAAATATCGGAAGTTTTGTTAAATCAAGCTCAAATACCTCTGCTTACAGGTGAAGAAATACGTTTATCTCTCGCAGGAGCTCAGCAAAAAATAGCTTTATGCATAATACCGGATGATAGCCAAAATTATTATTTGCCTTGTGGTGAATATATATCAACTCATATAATCAAACCTCAAAATCCATATTTTGAAGATATCATATATAATGAGAACTTTTGCATGAGGTTGGCTGATAAAATCGGTTTACCTACAGCATATTCAGATATTAGAGAATTTAACGGAGTAAAAGCTTATATTGTCAAACGATTTGATAGAGAAAACAACATTTCAAAAGTTTCAGGATTAGAAAGAATACATCAGGAAGATTTTTGCCAAGCCCTGATGCTACCGGATAAAAAATATCAAAAAGAAGGTGGAGCAAGTATTAAGCAATGCTACAAACTGATTAGAAATGCTGATTTTGCAAAAAAAGCCGATGCTCTAATAACATATTTGCAAACAATAGTATTTAATTTTATTATTGGCAATTCTGATGCTCATGGAAAGAATTTTTCACTACTTCATAAAACCGGCAAATATGAGCTTTCGCCATTGTATGATTTGGTTTCAACTTGTGTATATGAAACCCTTTCCGCTAATATGGCAATGGCTATAGATGGTGAATATAATCCAAACAAAATAACTAAACAGCATTTTCTAAATCTAGCAAAAGAGTTGGAAATAAAATCCAATGTAATGGAAAAAATCATAAATGATTTGGCAAGTAAAATATTGAAAGTTGTTGTAGAATTAAAGAAAGAATTACAAACCCAAGATTTATATTCTCCGATAATTGATAAGATTGAGCTTCTTATAAATAAAAGAATAAAACAACTAGTTTAGAATTTTATAAATAAAAAATTACAAGTTGTAATGATAAATACATTTGTAATGAAGAAAAAGGAGCAAATATGTTAACTTTCAATCCCGAAAATCAGACCTATTCAAAACTAATTCATATTGATGAATTTCCTGAAATGCAAAAGAAAATGAAACAAATTGCCGAGCGAGTGAAGAACGCACCGGTGTTTCCGGTAGCTAATTATGAAAGCGAATGAGCAAAAACTAGATGTGATTCAAATGTTGATTGATAAGGGATGTGATGTAAATTGGCTCAATTACCAACGAGAAACAGCACTTCTCATCGCTTTAGAACGAATTGAAATAGACATCGCTAATTTGCTTTTAGATAATGGTGCTGTGGTTTATAAGGAATAGAAGCAAATCCTCAGCAAATTCATTATGGGTGCTATTTGGTAATATGCAGTATTGCAAGTTAGCACCTATTTTTTGCAACATTTTATAAGAATCTTTGCGGTTTTGGTCAATATACGTATCTTTTGCACCCTCAAACCAATAAATCGGAGTATCTACTTTCTTTTCATATTCAATATTATAAGGCAAATCTCCACTAACACTTATAACTCGGTTTAATTTCATTTCCAAACCGACAGATACAGCCATTCCCCCACCTTGAGAATGTCCGATTAAAATAACGTCTTCAAGATTTGAGCCTAGTTCTAAAATCTTAGCTTTTATATATTCTAGTGATTGGTTGTAATCATTAACAACTGCATCTCTGCGACCATCTTGTTCAAATTTGTTAAACCATACAAATTTGTTGGGTTTTGAGGGATGAGGCAAAGGAGCATTAAAAGATATTAGCTCAGCATCAAATTGTTTAGCAATCTGCAACATCAAATCATTATAAGCATTTTTATCCGAACCAGCACCATGTAAGAATACTAGCTTTTTCATATAATCTTCTCCTTAATCACACATTGTAACACCAACAGAATTAGTCATACATTTGGTTTTCTTGCCGTTTTGGTCGGTGTAGGTTGTAATGCCCAATGAATTTGTGCGAGCTTTTATGGTGTTGCCTTTATTATCTTTATAAGTAGTCGTCCCAAGCGAATTTGTCCGTGCTGTACCTCTTGTACCATCGCTGCTGGTATAGGTTGTTGTACCCAAAGAGTTGGTTCTTGCTTTTACTTTATTTCCTTTGTTATCGGTATAAGTCGTTACACCGAGTGAATTTGTGCGAGATTTGATAATCCGACCGTCATTATCCTTACAAGTTATAACACCCAAAGAATTGGTAGAGCAAAGCATATCAGCCCACGCCGAGCTGGCAAAAAGCATACAAATCAAAGCAATTACATACCGCATCAAAACATCTCCTAATATCATCATCTTACAAGCTATATAACGAAAAAACAAAGAAAAAAGTTCAGTTTATGCTATAATTTATAGTTTTTTTAACAAACTGTGCTTTATCATTTTTATAAGGAGTGAGGTTTAGATGAACTACAAATTTGATGTTTATGGCGATAGTATTGCATTTGGTTATGGCAACAATAACCAAAGCTGGTTTGATGAGCTTTATTTGGGGAATGAAGCTTTGAAACTCGCGCAAAATGGCGAACAAATTGAAGGTGTTTTACGCAAAATCAAACAAGACGACAATCATTATGACACTTTGTTTTTAGCGGTAGGCATTAACAATTTGCTGTCCGGAGCTCCTAAACCCAACCAAATAGACATTTCCAGTCTTATCAATCAGTATGAAGAAGTCTTAAAAGTAGCCAAGACAAAAGCTTCTAACATTGTTGTTCAGTCGGTTTTACCTGTCAGGGAAGAGCTTTTTCCAAATCAAGATTGGCTTGATGAGAATAAATGGGGTTTTAATGCAGATGTTGAAACATTTAATCAAAAACTGGCAGAACTGTGTGAAACGCATCAAATCAAGTATTTAGATGCTTATATGAGCTTTTGCTCACTGGATTTATCAAAGATTTATATGGATGCCGTCCACTTAAATAAAGAAGGACAACAAGAACTTGCGATGGTTTATAAAGAAAATATGCCTAAACACTTTTACTTTTTCAGACATGGACAGACCAATGAAAATGAGCTAGGACAAAGATATGGCACAGGTTTTAACGCTTGGCTAACCGATAATGGAATTGCTCAAGCCACAAAATTAAAAGAATTTTTAGCTGATAAAAATATAGAGGTTGTATACTCCAGTCCTCTTAAGCGAG
>SUUR01000010.1 GCA_015062435.1 Alphaproteobacteria bacterium
GCTCCTTTGTTTTTCTCTGTCATATTCCGACTTGATCGGAATATCTCTCTTAAATTTCGTGAGATTGTCCGAACAAGTCGGACAATGACAGTTAGTGATGTCAGACAATGACATTTACAGAGATGCTGTTTAAGATGTTTCACAAGTATAGAATTTGGATAAAATATAAGGTATATGCTTGTAAGGTCACAAAGCTTAAACAGCATCTGTAACTTCAAGTATATAAAATATTTTATAACATGTCAATTAATGATTGAAATATGTGGACGGAATAAAAAAAGAGGACTTGTTCTACACAAATCCTCTAATTACTGATTTATGATTATAGATTAAAACGGAATATCGTCATCTAAATCTGCTGATGGAGCAGACACGGAAGAGCTATCCCAACCGGCATTTCCGCTAGCCGGTGAAAACACATCATTACCTCCGGCAGGAACTCCATCACCTTTAGCATCTAACAACACTAGATTTCCGCTAAAGTTCTGCAATACAACTTCGGTAGAAAATTTCTCTTGTCCGTTAGTATCTTCCCACTTACGAGTCTGTAATTGTCCTTCCAAATACACTTTAGAACCTTTACGCAAATAACGTTCTGCGACATCGGCCAATTGCGGATTAAAAATAACCACTCTGTGCCATTCAGTTCTATCTTTACGTTCACCGGATAATTTATCTTTCCAACTCTCGGTAGTTGCCACACTCAAGTTAACAACTTTAGCACCATTTTGAGTATTGCTCACACGAGGATCAGCACCTAAATTACCAACCAAAATAACTTTATTAATACTTCCAGCCATATTACTTTACCTTACAATTCAAAATTAAAACTTCAACAAATATACATAGAATAATCTTATTAGCAAACAAAAAAATCAATTTACCTGTGTATATTCTTCTCCCTTACGTTCAAAAACACCATATAGCAAAGGAAGTTTTGATTTTCCGCCTTTAACCTCCCCCCACGGCATTGTAAAAAAATTATTATTCATAACAATTTTCAATACATCATAATCAAACGAATTTGCTTTTGCAATTACATCTGTCCAAAATTTCAAACTTGCAAAACCATACATTCCCAAACCTATCGGCTCTTTTCCCTGCAATCTGAGGTTTACTAAAATCTCTGTAAAATAAGGACTATCCTTAAAACTTTTCAACCCAATATAATATTCTCCATTTTTGTTTTTTCCTGTATTCATATACCTGTTTACAAATAATTTGATATTGGCACCATTATCAAATACGGCATTTTTTAATTGTAAAACATCGCTATTATTGAGAACTGCATATATCACACGATTATTCAGCAACATTTCTTTTGCCATTTGTTTATAATCTCTGCCAAAATCCGTCAAAGAATATACAGTCAATCGATTAATCATATGGTTGGCGGCAAATTGCATTTGTAATTCAGTTGCAATTTCCGTATATTCTTTATCAATAGGATCATACGCCAAAGCCACATTTTGCCCTGAAAGATTCTTTTTATAATATTCAAAAAATGCTTGTGCCTGATATTTTTTCAATCCCGCAATGGAATTACTGTTTTGCTCATCACTTTTTACCGGAAACGGCATTATTTGCATAATTTTAGCTTTTGCATATATCTCTGCAACTTCGTTTAACTTATTATTGCAATAAGGACCTATTACCAAACTTATTTTATCTTCTTTTTTAGAAGCCAACATTTGTGCCATAGATACTGCATATACATCATCACACCTGTCATCAGCTACAATCAGATTTATCTGTTGTCCTAAAACTCCTCCTTTTGAGTTAATATCTTCAACAGCAATCTTAACTCCTTCAGAAAGTTCCCTTCCCCACTCTGCATATTCTCCCTCTTGCGGAGCAATAACCACAATATTAACCGTTGCCCATGCATTACACGGCAATATCAATAGCAAGAAAAATATATTTTTAAAAAATTTATACATAAACTCAAAATTATAATTAATCCGATGGAGCGCATAGTATCATTTTATATATTTTTTGCAATCATTTTATTGACACACTCCTTATTTTATGGCATTATAGCACATCACCTAAAATTATTTATAAATTAAAAAAAAATGAAAACACAAAAAATGTATGCTCCGGTGTACACCAACGCACAACAGGTTGTTGACTGCGTTGCCTCAATGCTTGGCGTTGACCCTAAAGCCTGCTCTGCAGAGCTGAAAATGGTAATCGGTTGGAATGGCACAGATCTAATCAGTTCAACTGATTGGCATATTACATATCCTGGTGGATGTTGTATATTACCTCCCTGCATAAGTCCGCAATACCCGACTTTTGCCGGATTGCATGTAACACAATATGTGTCTAACTTCATGCTCCTTAGGGAAGACGATGTAAAGCCGGTAAAAGTATCATTTCTTAATTCTTATGAGCAAGTGATATACAATAAAGAACTTGATTCTTATAATCAAGTGATCTTCAATAAAAAATTTGAACCTATTGCCATCACTTTCCGTGAAGGAGATAGGATCATTCTTTCCGATTGCGAAGTAATCTGTGAAAGAAGGAAGGATCACTGGAATTACAACGTCCTAAATTACGAAGATACCATTTATGGTAAATTCATCAACGGCAACCTTTGTCTGGAAAGATAAACTTAAGGTCGGTATTTACCGACCTTTTTTATTATCCCCTATTTAACTATTGCCAACCTCCGATAGATCAGCTATATTACTCGCTCAGGAGAACAACCATGAGCAATGATTTTATTGAAATTAAAGGCGCCAGAGAACATAATCTCAAAAACGTTAATGTCCGCCTTCCCAAAAACAAACTCAATGTTATCACCGGCCTTTCTGGATCCGGCAAATCTTCTCTTGCTTTTGATACTATTTATGCCGAAGGTCAACGTCGTTATGTAGAAAGCCTATCCGCCTATGCTCGTCAATTTCTGGATCTGATGAAAAAACCAGATATTGATTCCATTGAAGGCTTATCTCCGGCCATTTCCATTGAACAAAAAACCACTTCGCACAATCCACGCTCAACCGTTGGTACCGTAACCGAAATTTATGACTACATGCGCTTATTATGGGCTCGTGTAGGTACCCCATATTCTCCTGCCACCGGCCTACCGATAGAAGCACAAACCATCTCCCAAATGGTAGATATTGTTCTAGAAATGCCGGAAGGAGCCAAACTTTTGCTTTTATCCCCTATTGCTCGAGGCAAAAAAGGAGAATTTAAAAAAGAATTTGAAGATTTGCGCAAACAAGGTTTTCAACGTCTTAAAATAGATGGGCAAATTTATGATATTGAAGAAACACCTAACCTCAACAAAAATCAAAAACATGATATCGAAGTTGTAGTTGACCGTGTTATTATCAAAGAAGGTATTTCCGAGCGCTTGGCACAATCATTTGAAACTGCCATCAAACTAAGTAACGGTTTAGCATTTATAGAAGATATTCAAACCGGCAAACGCACAACTTTTTCCTCTAAATTTGCTTGCCCTGTTTCCGGTTTTACCATTGAAGAAATTGAACCAAGATTATTTTCTTTTAACAACCCTTACGGAGCTTGCCCCCACTGTGATGGTATTGGAGCAAGCTTATACATGGATCCCGATAGAGTTATACCTAATCCGCAACTATCAATTTCACAAGGAGCTATTCTCCCTTGGTATAGCCGTAAACATGGTTTCTATACTGATACCCTCACTTCTTTGTGTGAATGGTTAAACATTTCAGACAAAACTCCGTGGCAAGATCTCCCGCAACAAGCCAAAGACATTATCCTGTATGGTTCTGGGGGTGAAGCGGTACCAATGGATTATCATCGCTTTACAACTTATAAACCGTTTGAAGGTGTTATCAATAATCTTGAACGACGTTTTCTGGAAAGTGATTCTCCTACCATCAGAGAAGAATTTTCCCAATATCAATCAGCTCTGACTTGTGAACATTGTCATGGTAAAAGGCTAAAACCAGAAGCTCTTGCTATCAAAATAGGTGGATTAGATATTATGGACGTTGCTGAAATGTCCATCAAAAATGCCTTGATTTGGTTTAAAGGTATATGCCCGACTCTCTCTCCCAAAAAACAAGAAATTGCTTCTAAAATACTCAAAGAAATTATCGAGAGACTTAACTTTTTAAACAACGTCGGATTAGACTACTTAAACCTTTCCAGACAATCAGGTACCTTATCCGGAGGAGAATCCCAACGTATCCGTCTTGCCAGTCAAATAGGCTCAGGATTGACCGGTGTGCTTTACGTTTTAGATGAACCCTCCATCGGACTTCACCAAAGAGATAATGATAGATTATTAGAAACTTTAACCAGACTACGAGATATCGGTAATACTGTTATTGTTGTAGAACATGATGAAGATGCCATTCGCTCTGCAGATTATCTCATAGATATGGGACCAGCCGCCGGTTCACATGGTGGAGAAATTGTTGCCGAAGGCAGTGTTTCTGAAGTCTTAAAAAGCAAACACAGTCTTACCGCCCAGTATCTTAACGGAATAAAACAAATTTCTGTTCCTCATACCAGACGTAAAGGCAATGGCAAATTTATCGGCATCAAAGGTGCTAAAACCAACAATCTCAAAAACATTGATGTAAAAATTCCATTGGGAACTTTTACTTGCATAACCGGCGTATCCGGTGGAGGAAAGTCATCTTTAATTCTGGAAACTTTATGTAAAGCCATAAACAAAGAGCTATTCCATTCTAGAGAACCAGGAGCTATATACAATAAACTCATTGGCGAAGAAAATATTGATAAACTGATTAATATAGATCAATCTCCCATAGGTCGTACTCCTCGCTCCAATCCGGCCACTTACACCGGCTTATTTGATTATATCCGCAACTGGTTTGCCGGTTTACCGGAATCCAAAGCTCGAGGTTATGCAGCCGGAAGATTTTCTTTCAATGTTGCCGGCGGAAGATGTGAAGCCTGCAAAGGAGATGGTGTCACCAAAATAGAAATGCACTTCTTACCTGATGTATACGTTGAATGTGATGTATGTAAAGGACAACGCTTTAACCGTGAAACACTGGAAGTAAAATATAAAAATAAATCTATTGCTGATGTTTTAGATATGACTGTTGATGATGCTTATGAATTTTTTAATGCTATTCCCTCAATAAAAAATCGTTTAGAATTATTACGCAAAGTCGGCCTGGGATACATCAAACTCGGACAACCTGCCACAACTTTATCCGGTGGAGAAGCTCAACGTATCAAATTAGCCAAAGAACTTTCTCGCCGAGCCACCGGCAAAACTTTATATATTTTAGATGAACCTACCACCGGATTACATTTTGAAGATATCAATAAATTATTATCTGTTCTTCAAACATTGGTTGATCAAGGTAATTCCATTATAGTTATTGAACATAATTTAGATGTCATCAAAACTGCTGATTATATTATAGATTTAGGCCCCGAAGGCGGAGATGGCGGTGGACAAATAGTTATAGAAGGAACTCCTGAACAAGTGGCTCAATCTCAAATCGGTTATACCGCAAAATACTTACGTTCTAAACTTTAACGATCACGCCTACCGGTAACACCATAAAAAGCTCTACCCTGTCCTCCGGTATAGGAGTTCATAACCTCATTTGCCATTTTTTTAAATTGCAATGCGTTACCACCGCCTTGTTCTAATATATTACACAATTCTGTAACTTCTTTTTTATTATATTTATAAGTTGCAACAATTGATGAAAACATTTTGGTCATACTATCATGAAAATCCGGATCAAATTCATTTAATTCATAATCAACAGCTTCAATACCATTTGCATATATTTTTGCAACATCATTCACCAAATTTTTATTAACATTCGGTTTTTCGCCATTTATATCAGAAAACAATGAACCACAAGTATAACTCAATCCTGTATAATCAGCATTTTTAGTAATTAGCTTATGCAAAACATCAGCTTTTTCATTACCTTTCATCGGTTTTATCGCAACATAATTCGTCAGCATTTCAGCATAATCAATAACAAAACTGCTGGTTATCGAAACATTTTTATCATCAAGTGCTGTTTCAATATATCCTTTTTGTTTTTTTGCGATACTTGCTCTATAAAACTCATCAATATTATATCTTCGCAAAATACTGCTAACCAAATTAATTCTTTTTTGCAACATTTGATTAGCATCATTCTTGTTATTTAAGAAATCTTCACAAATAGCAGATACATTCATATTTGAACGTTTAATACGTGAGTATAGATCCTTCTTAAAGTTATCATCAATCTTATAAACTTTACCCTTATCTCCCAATACCCCTTTATCATCAACATAGCTTACATCAGTTAAATAAAATGAATTATTTGCTGCATTTTCCAAAACCGGACGCATCATTTTCAATAATTTTCCGCCACTGCTTTCACGTGATTTTTGCAAAACCATAACAACTTGTTTTATAGTTTGTTCAGCCAAATATTGTTTATTATCTTTATTTGCACCGATATTATAATCGGCCAAATTCTCAATAAAATCCGTAAAAATTTCATCACTGTCAGATTTTTTATAAGCCAGAAACCAATCCAATGCTTTTATCTTATCAATATCACTAAATTTTATATTTGTATGATTCAAAAAACTAACTTTTTGTTTTTCAAAATTGGCGCTATTAACAAAATAATTTCCGTTTCCTACATACTTTAATATATTTGAATTGGGTTTAACTTTTGTTAACACGTTCCATAACAAACGACCGGCAGCACGCTCTGTATCAGAGGTACTGTTCACATATTCATGTGCTGCTCTAACCAAATAAACATCATTTGTCGGACAAGAATAATCCATACCTGTAAAATGTACTTTACCATTGACTATTTTAATTCCGCAAATATTTGCAAGATATTCATAAGCTTTAGGTGCTTGTTCATTAATTTTAAATTTTGCCAAATAATTACCCTCAATATTACCTGTAAAGGTTTTATAAAATGTACCGTTATTCAAATGATAATCTAACAATTCCAAAAGCATTGTAAGATAATTATCATCTTTTTTATCAGGTAATTGAGCCTCTGTCATAGCCGCCCCTTTCGTCCAGTTTTTGTCATTATACTATTTTTTTCGAAAAAATCAACAAAAAAAACGGTCAAGACAATACCTTATCTTGACCGTATAAATAAACACAACACACAACTAAGCTATTATATTAGGCATAATTTTTGCTTCGATACTTTTAATCTTTGTTTTAACCCCTGTTCTTAGAGAGTTCAGCTGTTTTGCCTTAAAAAAATCTATTGTTTGATTATTTCGTACCAAATGCCTGATATCAGAACTGACACGACGTTCTTCTAACTTTAGCTCACACAATTGATGTTGCAATTTACTGGTTTGGTTCTGATGAAACATAAACCTTTAGTCCTTTCAAAAATCAAAAATTTCTGTTAATTAGCACTTTTTTGCTGGAATCTTATTCAGAAATCTGTATTAGTATACATCAAAATAGAATAAAAAGCAACTCAAAAGGAGTAAAAAATTATGACAGATAAAAAAAGACTTGGAATCCTTACCAGTGGTGGTGACTGTGCAGGCCTCAATGCTGTGCTCAGCTCTGTGGTAAAAGCCGCAACATCCAAAGGCTGGGAAGTTTACGGCATTCACAACGGTACAGACGGAATCACCAACAAACCACATAGTTATGAGGTTTTAACTGTTCATAATTTTTCAGATTCGCCTTGGCCTCGTCTTAGTGGTTCTTACTTAGGCTCACTCAACAAAGGCGTTAAAATGGAATCTTTAGAAGAAATGACTCAAAAATTTGCTGTTGGAGTTAAAGAACTTGGCCTAAACGCCGTTATTGTTGTGGGCGGCGACGGTAGTATGAACATTGTTTCCAATTATTGTAAAGGTAGTATTGTTCGCATGATCGGTATTCCTAAAACCATGGATAATGACACTCCGATTACTGAGTTTTCCGTAGGTTTTCAATCTGCTGTACAAGTATGCACTACCGCCATTGACAGTTTAGAGCTAACAGCTCGCTCTCACAATCGTGCTCTTATTTTAGAAGTAATGGGCCGAGATGCCGGACATTTGGCTATGCATTCAGCTTTGGCTGGTCAAGCAGATGTTTGCTTGGTTCCGGAAATTCCATACACCATAGATGGCGTGATTAATAAGCTCAAAGAAATTAAAGCCGGTGGCCGTAATCATGCTGTTATTGTTGTATCAGAAGGCATCAAAACCGAAAATGGAAATCTTGTTTCCACCAAAAAGAACATGGTTGGAGAAGCTGTTTATGGTGGCATCAGCCAATATTTATGCAATGAAATCAGCAGTCGTTATTCCGAATTTCAGATTCGCAGCAATACTTTAGGCCATGTACAGCGTTCCGGCACTCCTTGCTCTTTTGACAGAATCCTTGCATATATGTACGGTACTAAAGCCATTGAACTTCTTGAAAATGGAGAAGATAATAAAATGGTTATCTGGAAAAACGGTCGTGTTGATTCTGTTGATTTATCAGAAGTTGTAAGAGCCGGCACAACATTGCTTAATCCGCAAAGTGACTATGTTAAAGCGGCTAAAGATCTTGGTATGTATATCGGTGAGATTTAAATTATTACACAAAAAAAGCCTCTTGAGTTTATATCAAGAGGCTTTTTTTTAGCCATTTTTAATTAATTAGCCATTTCCAAAAGTAACTTTCAAACAATTCTCGCCAAGATTATTTTCAAACAACTGATATGTTTGTGTTACTTTTTCACCATCTTTTTGAACTTCACACTTCCATGTATTTTCATCCAAAAACAAAACAGATGGTCTCAAACTGCCTGAATATATTGCTAAAGTGCGTGTATACTCTTCCAAAATAGCTAAATGCACCTTATCTCCGATATACAAATCCATACACCATACCGGACCGTTTATATATCCGGGAAAAAGTGCAAGATAAGCGTTTGAATAATTTCCATACATTTCCAAATCTTTCTCGATATATGCCACGATAAGATTAGTCATCATTGCAGGCGTATGGAGCTCCTGATTGATGCTGGGTTTTTGTTGTTTTTTCATAATAATAAAATTATTTTATTTGTTGAAACTGCTTTGCAAAAGACACAGCTGCTTCATTATTTAAGGAAACTATTGTCATCATTCCTCGTTTGGTTGAATATACTTTCCCCCAATCATTAACAGGAAAGCTTTTCACTTTATTGTATTTTCGTATCACCACATTTTTTTGTGGATAATACACAATACAACCACAGTCATTTTGCTGTTCTTTTCCTTTTAGCTCAGCCACAAAACCGAGTTGATAATGAGGTTTTGGGTCATCTAAATAAGAAAGTTCTATCTTGCCGATAGAATACTGCTCAGACAGTTTTGGGAAATTACTGATGATTTTTTCCATTGCCAACTCTGGAGTCTCAGTCCACGACTTCTCTCCAATGTAAATTTTTTCCATAATTATAGTATTAAAAACTAAGTTCTTATCAGAAATTAAAACATTATAGACAAAAGTCAACAATATATTATCAGACAGCCACTTTAAATTTCATAAAACCACAATATATATATGACATGTTTATTATATTAGGAGAAACAAATCATGCAAAAACTGTTGAATAGCGTAGCTTTAGGAGTTCTTTTCGGTTTTAACATTATATCAATAGCTCCGTCCAATGCTCAAAGTGTTCACCCGACTGACGTTCAAAAGCCACGCAGTGCAGCTCAACGAGTCGCAGCCTCTAAACATCGCCAATCACATAGTTTTAGCGATTTCGGCAAAGAATACTCCTATTTTAAAAATCATCTTCAAGACAAATACGGATTAAGTTATAGCTTAGATGTATCTTTTATGCCTCAATATGGAGCTCCCAACGGCAAAAAAACAGCTTTTCAAACTTTAATATATCCCTCATTGACATGGGAAGCTTTTAATAATGAATATGGAACAGCCACATTTAATGCCGCTTATAACATAGCTCGTTATTCCGGTAGAACTGCCGAAGACATAACCAATCGAATAGGCGCTGTTACCGGCATAAATGACTATACATCACAATCAAACTCTTTTGATGAATTGTATTTAACATACCAATTTCCCAACAAATGGAGTTGGTTAACATTAGCTCTCGGACAATTTCCTATTTATAATTTTGATGGTAGTGCTTATGATTCCAATCAGCAAGAAAACTTTATAAACTATGCATTATCACAAAACGCATCTTCCACTTACCCGACAGCTTCTATGGGTGGATACGTTCAAATCAATCCTAACAATGAATGGAGCTTATCTTTTGGTGCACAAGATGCTCACAATATAGATGGAGACGGTATATCAACTTCACACCTGACAAACAATGCCCACTATACAACTTTTGCTTCTCTCAGTTATTCACCTACCATCAAAAACTTAGGAAGCGGGCAATATTCCGTATTATTTTACAATCAACCATATGTAGACGTCCAAGCCGAAACCACCAACGGTTGGTCCTTAAATTTCAATCAAAATATCGGTGAAAAACTGGCAGTATTCGGCCGCATAAATGGTGTAACCGGATCAACAGCGGAAATCAACAGATCTTATGTTTTAGGTGCAGTTTATAATAATCCGTTAGATAGAAACCCTCTTGATCAAATCGGCTTTGCTGTTGCATATAATGAAATTGATGAAGATGCTGTCGGTGAAAAATTGGAACATAGCGCAGAAACCGTGTTAGAAGCATATTGGGCGTTAGGAGTTTCTAAATGGATGACCATAACACCGGATATTCAATTTTATATAAATCCGGCTCTTAACACTAAATCTGATTATGCAACGGCCTTTACTGTCAGAGCCAGTGTATTTTTCTGATATAATTTATTGCTGAATACTTATAATTTTATCTTTACAAAATATTGAGATTATAGATAATTACAATAGTTTTATAACCATTAAAATTAAAGTATTCACATGTCTAAAATATATAACATAGGCGTTATTTGCCTTACATTACTCATTAGCGCTTGTCAAAATCAACTCAAACCGGCAATAGTCCCTCCTCCAAGCATTCCCGATTCACCCACGCTTGGTCTTGCTGTCATCGGTGGAGTAGAACCGTTTTATTTACTTCCCATGAAGACTCCTTTTGCAGCCAGAATAGATACCGGAGCAGAAACATCTTCCATTGATGTTGAAAATCTTACTCCTTTTGAAAGAGATGGAGAAAAATGGGTATCTTTCACCATGATAAACAAACAAAATGGAGAAACTTATACCTTTGAAAAAAGAGTCATTCGTAAAACTCGCATTCGCAGAATAAACAAAGATGAACATCGCTATGTTGTAAAAATGGACATTAAAATCGGTAATGAAATTACCAATGCGGAATTTTCTCTCGCTGATAGAGAAAAATTTGATTATCAGGGTCTCATTGGTCGCAATGTAATTAATGGCCGTTTCCTGATAGACGCATCATTAGATAACACTCTTCACTAATACGGACAACCCAAATGTTGAAAAAATTTGCATCAATACGTGGTGGCTTAACCATTTTACTTATTTTATCAATCATATATGCCATATATGGTATTTATTATAAAATTGAATTTTGGGGATTTAGTTTTAAACCGAAACAAAACACAAACTTATGGTCAGTAGAAGCTCATATTTCATTCACTCCCACCAACTTACCTATCAAAATAAACCTCACCACACCTCGCAGTAATGATGCATTTAAAATTCTTGAAGAAAATATTATTGCACCTACCTACAAGATCAAAAAAAATCGTTCCGGTTCTCTCTTAACATTAAGCTCTCCGGCAAAATCTCCTGAAGAAAAACAAAATATATACTACAAAATAATGCTTTTTGATAATATCTATACCAGAGGAAAAACCAAAGCACCTAAACCGCAAACTCCGCCTCAACCGATATTTGACAGTCAAAAATCTGCTGAAGCAAAACAAATCTTAAAACTTGCCCAAACTCTTGATGGTGATGCTATAACTCAAATAATTTCTTTATTAAATCAAGAACCGTTATCACCTGCTGTACAAGCTTATCTTCCGGTAAAAACCTCTCAGCAGGAAATGGTTGAGATTATACAAGAACTGCTTGCTCTCAAACAAATACCATCTCGTCCGGCAAGAGGCTTCAAACTTGAAGAAAGCAAAAAATCCCTATCTCCTGACCTCATGCTTGAAGCATATATAGATAATAGTTGGAAACTATACAATATAAAAACCGGAAAAAAAGGATTACCGGATAATTTTGTTTTATTTCAACGTGGCGGAAAATCTTTAATTGATGTTATTGGAGGTGAAGATTCCGTCATCAAATTCTCGGTTATGAAATCGGTTACTTCCACCATGAGTTTGGCTGAACAACGAGCCAAACTGGCTGGAACCCAATCTTGGTTTAATTACTCAATTTATAATTTGCCGTTATCACAACAAAACACCCTCAAATGGCTATCCATATACCCTCTTGGAATATTATTAATTGTATTGATAAGAAACGTTGTTGGTATTCAAACAATGGGTACTTTCACCCCAATGTTGTTATCTATGGCATTGGTAAAAACCGGTTTTTGGTCGGGAATGATATGTTTTAGCGTGATGATTTTATTAGGTCTCATCATCCGCTTTCTCATGAACCGATTTAACTTACTTTTAGTACCCAGAATATCTGCAGTCGTAATTTTTGTAATTTTGATAATGCAAATACTGACTATCTTAGGATACAGAATGGATTTAACCATTGCTCAATCTGCAGTATTTTTTCCCATTATTATCACCGCATGGATAATTGAACGTGCTTCAATCATCTGGGAAGAAGAAGGTCCTATCAACGCCGGTAAAGAAATATTTTATTCTATTATCACGGCAATAATTGTTTATTTTGTAATTAGCAGTGAATATATCCGTCACATAATGTTTGCTTTTAATGAATTAAATATTGTTATTTTATTTATCGTAATGTTGCTTGGTACCTATACCGGTTACCGCATACTTGAACTCAAACGTTTTAGTCCGTTAGTAAAGAGGTAAAAAATGTTTGGTTGGCTATCCAAATTCTGTACTCCGCAACAACTTCGCACTGCCGGTGTCATGGGAATGAATTACCGAAATTTTGATGTTATCGGAAAATGCAATCAACGACGCTTATATCCTCTGGTTGATGATAAAGTAAAAACCAAAACTCTTGCCAACAACATTGGTATCAACACCCCCAAACTTATCGGTAAAATAGAGTGCCAATATGAAGTAAAAAATATTTTAAACATAATTTCCGGATATCGCGAATTTGTTATCAAGCCGGCACAAGGCAGTGGCGGTAAAGGTGTCTTAGTTATCACTGACTATAAAGACGAGTTATTTACCACTGCTTCCGGACGCCAGATTACATATTCTGAAGTATATCAACATATCTCCAATATATTAAGCGGACTTTACTCTCTTGGAGGTAAATATGATACTGCTATTATTGAAGAGTTAGTGCATTTTTCAAATGTATTCAAAGAATATAGCTATCAAGGAGTACCTGATGTCAGACTCATTATTTTCAATGGTTTTCCGATAATGGCTATGACCAGATTACCTACTAAAGCTTCCGGCGGACGAGCTAATCTTCACCAAGGTGCCGTAGGAGTAGGTTTAGATATCCAAACAGGAAGAGCTTTGCACGGTGTTTTGCGTAATATACCGGTAACTGTTCAACCTGATACCGGAGCTGACCTAATGCAAATTCAAGTTCCTTTTTGGAAAGAACATCTTAAAATCGGAGCTTTGGCTTATGACATGACCGGTTTAGGTTATTTGGGAGCAGATATTGTACTGGATGCAACTAAAGGTCCGATGATGTTGGAACTAAACGCTCGTCCGGGATTAGCCATTCAAATAGCCAATGGTATCGGTCTCAGACATCGTATCAAAGAAGTTGAAAAATATTATCCGTCAAACCTAAATGCTGATGAACGTGTTGAATATGTTTTAACCCATAAATATGCAAAATAAAAATAAACTACCTATATAAATATCATCATTAACCACAGAAAGGATATTTCAATATGGCAAAAGAAACCAAACTTCTAAAAAAAGAAACCACTCCCAAACTAGCTAAAACCCAAACCAAAGGTATTAAAGGAGCTGAAACAAAAAAATTAACTCAAAGCAAAACCAGAGCCAAAAAGATCAAACATTCTTATAATGTTAAAGATGCCGAAAACTCTTTGTTACTAAAACTCAAAAATGGCGATGTTATTATTGAAATGTTTCCTGACGTTGCTCCCAATCACGTTGCTCGGATAAAAGAATTAGTTAGAGCTGAATTTTATAACGGCTTAAAATTTCATCGTGTTATTGATGGTTTTATGGCTCAAACCGGTTGCCCCTATGGTAACGGAACTGGTGGTAGTGGTCAAAAACTCAAAGCCGAATTTAATCGCACTCCCCATCAAAGAGGCACGGTTTCTATGGCTCGTTCAATGTTTCCAGATTCTGCTGACAGTCAATTCTTTATCTGCTTTGCAGATTGTTCTTGGCTTAATGGACAATATACCGTATGGGGACAAGTAACCTCTGGAATGGAACATGTAGATGCCATCAAAAAAGGTACCGGTTCTAACGGTGAAGTATCTGATCCTGATGAAATTATCAGTATGAATGTGATTGCTGATTTAGCTTAAAAAAATAGCCCCTATGCAACAACTCATAGGGGCATTTTTTATTCATCATCTTCATTTGTATCTTCGTATTCTTTTTCAAACATCAATTGCCACAATGGTTTACGATACATCCACAGATTAAACACCCCAAGTGCCACCGATATCATTCCGAATAAAAATAAAATATAATACCAATTAAGTTGATTTGCATCCATCATCACATCTTGTCTACTCAATCTGACAAAACCGATTGCAATTGATGTAACAACAAACGAAAAAATAAAAGCCAACGTCCAAATTTTGTGTTGCAACCGCTTAGGCAGCATAAAAGCCGTTATGATATACAACAACAAAAATGCAAAAAACAAATACAATTCCATAGCTTTATCCTTTCTTCAAATATCATTTTTCTTAGATATAATCAGAAATTTCCGTTTTTGGAGTGTCCACAAAAAAAGAGAAACCAAGTTTTAACCCCGGTTCCTCTTTATTTTCTAGCTCTATGAATCATACCAATAATCCACAGAGTGGCTCCTCCTAATATAAGTAGGATAATTCCTGTCCCAACAAGACCACCTTCAATAGCTGCATTTTCAAGCACCCATAAGATGAATCTTATCAAGAAGTAGATTATCCCTACTCCTAATATATAAGGTAACACCTTAAATATTAGCATTAGGCTTATCACCACCAGTGCCAAACCGCTAAGTACACAGTACTTAAAGTCTACCGCACCTGTGGTAGGAAGAAATATCGCCCAAATAACAAGTATCACCGCAGCAACACCCATTATCTTAGAAATATATACTCCTGTCATTCTACTTGCGGATTTTCCAACAAGCAGGGCACCTATTGCAAACATTATTGCCGCAATGATGCAAATAATTCTTAACGCCTCCATAATTATATTTTTTAGAATTATATTATACCATTTTTAACACAACTCGTCCAGACAAAAATAAAGCCGGTCATTTTACCGGCTAAGTTCAGGCCATTTGCCATCTGTTACTTGTTTTAAGGTCGGATTATCCAACCCCAATCGTATATTATAAATCCAATAATTGGCCATCACTCTTTCAACATAAATTCTGGTTTCTGCCGATGGTATTGCCTCAATAAATAATAACGCATCATCTTTGTACTTTGTTGTTTTCTGCCATTTTAATAAATTACCCGGACCGGCATTATATGCCACCATCATATAAAACAAATTTCCATCAATAAAACTTTTACCCATTAAATAATTAACATATTCTTGCCCCAAATTTAAATTATACTTAGGTTTTAGCAGTTTAGATTTATCTTTAGTTATCTTAGCATCTTTGGTGATATGATAAGCGGTTTTTGGCATTAACTGCATCAATCCGCAAGCTCCGGCACTACTCTTAGCCTCCGGCATAAAAGAAGACTCTTGCCTTACCAGAGCCAATACCAAAGCCTCATCAACTTTCCAACCATGTGTAGGCCACCATCTCGGCACCGGATATGCCAAAGCCTCATATCCACGATTTTGCAACAAATCCTTACATTGATTACCGGCATATATTGCTAATGAATGAAGTCCATATTGATTAGCGATAAATACTACGGCCTCTTGCTGTTTATCATTCATAGCCAAATACCCGAAACGTAATTCTTTCTCAGCCAATTTATCTTGTTTTACCATCAATAAAATCACTGCTCTACGAAGATATTCCGAACTAACTAATTCATAAATGTAATCATTCTGATTAAAGTCATTTAAATAAGCAACCGCTTCCCAATTATAATCCGGTTTTAATCCAAGTTTATAATTTGCCATAATTCCATACATAGTATGTTTATATTTTGAAGCAGATTCCAACATTTTTCTGGCTTTAGCTCTTTTCCCCAATTCCATATACGCCCGATAAGCCCAATACCCACCGGCAGAAACCAACCATTCATCATCATTTTTAGAATTTGCAAGTCGCTCAAAATAAACAGATGCATTTTTATATTGCCCTTGTCGCCAAGCAGCCAGTCCGGCAACCCAAGAAGCCGTGCCTGAAGTTTTTCTTCTGGCAGCCTTTGTTCCCCACTGCCATGCTAACTTATCATACCCGTCCACAAAATATTTTTGAGCTAAAGTAGCTGCCAAATCGTCCCAATTTTTATCCGGTAATAACTTACGCAATTTAGGATTTTCCAAAATCAATCTGGCACGCTTTGTTTTACCTTTTCTGATAGCTTTTTTAAATGCAGTTACCTGTTGTTGCAGATATTTCTTAGTAGCATTATCAAACGTTCTTTTTTCAAAAAAATCTGATCCGATTGTTTCCGGAACTTGTATTCCTTCTTCGCTTCCTTTATTTTTTCTCACTGCCAATTTATATATTCGGATAGCTTGCTGATGTCCGGCATATTTATTCAACCAAATTTTCAATTCATCTAATGTACTCTTATATTTAGGATGTAAATATTTTTCAGCTAACACAGAACCCAATAATATATGATTATCTAATTTTTCAATTAAATTATCTGCTTTTTCAAAATTTGCTTTTGCTATTTCTCTAAAAATTTTTTTATATAAACTAATATCACTATCTTCAATCAACAAATAATCCAAAATTTTCCTGTGAGCATTGCGATCAATTACTTGCATACACCAAGCATTAGCAACATTGCCCAATACCAGCGCCACCGCCAATATCCATATTTGAATTTTTTTTACCATTTAATTGTTCATTTTCAACCAAACAATTTTATTTGCGCACTCAACAGCGCTAATACCTCTAACTCTGCATCGATTAACCACAATATTAGGCATACGATCCATTGTATAACACCCCTCACCGATTAAAGTATAATCCATATATGTCGGTGTATTAGGCATAATATTGGAGAATGATAATGTTGTCATCATATTTGGCCATACCAGTTTAACATCTAACTGATTTAACTTTCTATCCAAGTTTGACATAATCACAAACCGAATATCGCAAGATGTTGTGTTTTTAGCAATAGTAGAGATTTTGAAATTTTCCGAATACAAAAAAATTTTTTCCGGTCGACGAGATTCGCCTTCTCCATTAATTTCCACCACCAAAGACTTACCTCTCACACTACCGTCTTCAGTTTCTTTATCCAAAACATTTAACCCTCCACGAGGCATAAACGTTTCATTTTCAAGCCATTTAATACGTTTGGCATTTTCTTCTGCTGTTAATTCTTTTTCAATATCATCATCAGATAATATTGGTAAATTAGGAGTATTTTCGCTTTCTGTTGCTATATTAGAAAGTTGAGAATCACTAAAGCTTTGCGCCCAAACATTACTTCCGGTCAACAAAAAAACAACCAACCATATTCTCAACTTTCTGCATACCATACAAAACTCTCCTAATTAGCTCCATCTGTATTAGGCATAGCATCTCTTAGTTTTTTAGATGCATTATTTAAAGACTTAATCGTATCTTCATAGAGAGAGTTAAGTTCATTCTTTTTAGATTCTATTTTATTATCATCTTGTATAATAGCTTCATCTATGGATATTTCTTTAAATTCATAGTAATATTCCTGAGATTTAGGCCCCACAAAACGGAACAATTCTTTACATGCACTTTTATCAATTTCTTTTTTTCCGTTATTAACTATTGTACTACTGCAATTAATAACATCAACATCTAAATCATTAAGCAATAAAAAACATCTGTCGGTATTTATTTTAGATTTCAGAGTAACTTGCTGATTTGCCTTCAATGGAGGTAATCTCAAATTAAGTACGACATCTTTACTGTTAGCAGAGGCAGTAGAGTAACGAGGAACATCTTTACGATTAGCTCTTTTATTTTCTCTGGCATTACGTTCTTCCTGATTAATTGCATCAACCACCACATCATCTGTCCAAGTCAAATTCAATTCGGTGTTAGTAACTTCACCTTTACTCCGATTAAAAAATGTAGCTCCCAATTCACAAGAAGTAACCCTGCCGTCAGCATCTTTCACGGGCATAATATCATGCACCTTAAACAATATTGCATCATCGGCAGCATTAGCCCACCCTATACATGTAGCCATTCCCAAAGCCAAACAACTGACAAATAATTTGCGATTCATTCTCATTTGCGTTCCTTTAATATAAGAGTTAAATCAGTTAATAATAATTTATACTATACCATAACATTAAATGGCAAATATTTTAATGATTTTCTGCACTGTTTTCATTATCCATAGCTTTTTTCAAGCGCAAAATATCCGCCCAAGCTTTTGCCTTTTGTCCGGCAGAGCGCAATAAATATGCCGGATGAAAACTCGCCAAAACCTTTGCCGTTTTCCCGTTAGACTTTTTATAATCATACCAATGCCCTCGCATTTTAGATATCGTTTCCCCCATATTCAACAAAGAATTTGCGGCACTACCACCCAGTATAAATATAAAATCAGGATCCACCAAATCAATTTGCTTTTTCAAAAACGGTAAACATACAGCAACTTCAGAATCAAGCGGTGTACGATTTCCCGGCGGTCTCCACGGGATTATATTACAAATATAAAACTGTTCTCTGTCATAACCGATTGCCGCCATCATTTTATCCAATAATTGTCCTGATCTTCCGACAAAAGGCTTTCCGACTCTATCCTCATCGGCACCGGGTGCTTCACCGATAAGCAACAATTTTGCATTAGGATTACCATCACCGAACACGATTTTTGATGCTGTATGTTTTAAAGCACAACCGTCAAACTTTTCCATTTCTGTCAATAAATCTGCTAAAGAATTTACTTTATCGCAAATATCTGTTGCATTTTTATAAGCTCCGTTTGTATTTTGCGCCAAAGAACTTATTACCGGTCGATTACTCTGCACATTTACTTCCGGCATACTTTTTGTTTTATTAATCTCCACAGATAAAGGTTCATCACCGCAGATTTCATCTACGCCTGCCAACAAATACCATTCTAAAATATCTTTTATGTTCATTGCATTATTCATCATATCTTAAAATTAGTCTATTTAACAGATTTTGCAAGATAAAACATTTATGTACACAGTTTTGCTAAATATCTCAAAAGTATATTGTATGATTCAAAAAAAAGAATAATATAATAATACTTTTAACATTGGGAACTGATGATGACAACATTTAAATGGATATGGCTGACATTTATGAGCATAGCAGCAATAATTTTTGTTTCTTGCTCATCTGGTAACATTAAAAATCAGATACAACAACCTATCATCACATCATCTTCATCAACCAAATCCTACGGATCCTACCTCGCCGGAAGGGTTGCACACTTACGCAAAGATTTTGATAATGCCTCAGATTATTATATCAAATCTCTTGATCAAGATCCTGATAATAAGGAGCTGATAAGCAGTTTATATTTATTGCTGGTATCTCAAAGCAGAATTGATGAAGCCGCCATTTATGCACAAAAACACCTAAAAAATTCTCCTAACGACAACTTTGCCTATACAGTAATTGCAATTAATCAACTTCATTCTCAAAAATACCAAGATAGCCTTAATACTATTTCCAAATTTGACAATCCTGCATACACTTCTTTTATCGGTCCGCTCCTCAAAGCATGGAACTATGTCGGTCTAAATCAGCCAAACAACGCTCTGAAGTCATTATCTCCCTTAAAAAAAGAACCGGGTTTCTTTGGTATATATCATTTTCATCAAGGATTGATCAATGACTATTTTAACAACACCAGAGATGCTCAAACATCGTATGAAGCTCTTATAAACGAAGAAACAGCAGAACTATCTTTACGCTCTATTGAGCTAATCGGTAATTTTTATTTAAGAACACAACAACCGGATAAAGCCAAATCACTGGTAAAAGGATATAGCAATGATAAAAACGTTGCAGATATCTTAACCAGATTATCACAAAATTTAACATCTTCCCAAATCCCAAATAAAATAATTACCACCCCACAACATGGTGCGGCAGAGGCATTATTTTCAATTGCGGCAACCTTTCGTTATGATGATATAATTGATGTTGCCCACATGTTTACCAGCTTAGCAATATATCAAAATCCTGATTATGATTTAGCCAAATTATTACTTGCCGATATTTTAGAAGATCGTTCTATGTACGCAGATGCCAACAAAGTATATGATAGTATCAAAGAAGAATCTCCGGCATATTATGCATCACAAATAAAAAAATCTCGAAATCTGATTAAAGAAAATGATTATGATAGTGCCGAAATTTTACTTAAGTCTTTGGCTTTAGACTACAACAATGCTCAACTCTATCTTGATTTAGGAGATGTCCTTCGCCTTAAAAGTGATTATAAAGAAGCTGTCAAAAACTATCAAAAAGTTATCAAAAAATCACCTAATGCCAACAATATTTGGGTTGTATACTATGCTATGGGAATATCCTTTGAACAAAGCAATAATTGGCAAGAAGCCGAAAAAGCCCTCCTTACTGCTAAAGAACTTAGTCAAGATCACTATTTGGTACTAAACTATCTTGGTTATACTTGGCTGAAACAAAATCAAAATATTGATCAGGCATTTACAATGATAGCAGATGCTTACAATCAGGCTCCAGATGATGTTAACATAATAGACAGTCTTGGTTGGGCTCTATATAATCTTGGTTATTATGGAATGGCCGAAAAATATCTTGAAAAAGCATCTGAACTTGCTCCTTCAAATCCTGTGATATGTGACCATTTAGGCGATGTATATTGGTTTAGCGGTCGTCGCAATGAAGCTCGTTTTAAATGGCAACAAGCTCTGGATCTTAAAGATAACAGTGAAGAATTAGATACCAATACCATCAAAACAAAAATAAAATATGGCATCAAAAAATCTCCTGAAATAAAATATGATAAAGAGCTCATTGCAGATAAAATAAAAACATTGATAAAAGACACAAAACAATAAAAAAATAAGGCTAAGATTAATTCTTAGCCTTATTTTTTTAAGATGCTTTCTTATTTAAAATAAATTTAGGATCTTTTTTATCATTAATAACTTTATCGTCAATAACTATTTCCGTCACATCTTTTTTATCCGGAATCTCATACATCAACTCCAATAAAGTATCTTCCATAATGGCACGCAATCCACGAGCACCTGTTTTTCTTTCAATTGCTTTTTTTGCAATTGCATGCAAAGCATTATCAGTAAAAGTCAACTTAACACCTTCAACTTCAAACATACACTCGTATTGCTTCACCAATGCATTTTTAGGCTCGGTTAAAACCTTAACCAAAGCATCTTCATTCAAATCACCCAAAGTTGCAATAATCGGCAATCTTCCAACAAACTCGGGAATCAATCCGAATTTTAACAAATCTTCAGGTTGCACATCTTTGATAATTTCCCCAATACCACGTTCTTCTTTTGCGGCAACTTTTGCACCAAAACCGATAGAAGTTTCTTTTCCTCTGCGACTGACAATTTTTTCCAAACCGGCAAAAGCACCTCCGCAAATAAATAAAATATTTGTTGTGTCAACATGCAAAAATTCTTGTTGTGGATGTTTACGTCCGCCTTGAGGAGGAACATTTGCTACGGTTCCTTCTATAATTTTTAATAATGCTTGTTGAACACCTTCACCTGAAACATCTCTTGTAATTGACGGTCCGTCTGTTTTTCTGGTGATTTTATCAATTTCATCAATATAAACAATACCTCGCTGAGCCTTTTCAATATCATAATTAGCATTCTGCACTAATTTGAGTATGATATTTTCAACATCTTCACCGACATATCCGGCCTCTGTTAAAGTTGTGGCATCTGCGATGGCAAACGGAACATCTAAAATTTTAGCCAATGTTTGAGCCAATAAAGTTTTTCCGCTACCGGTAGAACCGATTAAGATGACATTGGATTTGGCAATTTCAACATCTTTATTATTTTTTTTGGAATTTAGCCGTTTATAGTGATTATATACGGCAACAGATAATACTTTTTTGGCAAAATCCTGTCCGATAACATATTGATCTAAAAATTCTTTTATCTTTGATGGTGATGGCAAAACACCACCATTCAAGCTATGATTTTCCGCATTTTTTTCTTCAGCCATTTCATCGGCAACAATATTTATACAAACATCAATACATTCGTCACAAATATACACACCTCTGCCGGCAATTAATTTTTTCACTTCATTTTGACTTTTTCCGCAAAATGAACAATGCAACAAATCTTCCTGATTATTCTTATTATCCCCCATTTGCGTACTCCTATTTCAGAACTTCTTCACGAGAAGAAACAATACAATCAATCAACCCGAATTTTTTAGCTTCTTCCGGTGTCATAAAATTATCTCTTTCCATTGCCTTTTCAATCACTGAAAGCTTTTGCCCTGTTTTATCTGCATAAATTTTATTTAATCTTTTTTTCATATTCAATATCAATCTGGTACGAATTTCCATATCTGTTGCTTGCCCCTGAAAACCTCCTGATGGTTGATGTATCATTATCTGAGAATTAGGCAAAGCAAACCTCTTTCCTTTAGCACCGGCAGTCAACAATAAAGACCCCATAGAACATGCCTGACCAATACAAAGAGTGTTTACATCACAACTGATATACTGCATTGTATCAAACATAGCCATACCGGCAGTGACACTTCCACCTGGAGAATTTATATACAAGAAAATATCTTTTTTAGGATTCTCAGATTCCAGAAACAACAATTGAGCACAAACCAAAGAAGATACCTCGTCATTAACTTCACCTGTTAAAAAGATTATTCTTTCTTTTAACAATCTTGAATATATATCAAAAGATCTTTCACCTTTTGAAGTCTGTTCAATAACCATAGGCACCAAAGCCCCTTTACAAATATCATATTTATCGTAATTACTCATTGTTATTTCCTCAAAATTTAATACTGTTCTTTAGTATAAGACAATATATTCAATAAAGTGTTAAAATAAAGATATTTTATTTTTTTACGGCAACTAAATATAAATTTTTTCCGAGCAACTTACCTTTGGTTATTTTATCAGCCAACACACTTAACGGAAAAATAAATTTATCATAAAATTTTATACTTTTTACACTTGGTACACCTGACTGAGATGGCAACATCTTAAATATCAAAGAAGCAAAAAAGCCCAAAAAATCCGCATATTTGCAATCTTCAATTATTAATCCGCTCCGTTCAACTTTTTTGCTAAGTTCATCTTTCAGATATCGACGATAGTGTCCGACTTTTCTATCCATTTTTGAATACAAGCATGGAAAAGCCGGTACATAAATCAACATCTTTCCACCCTTTTTAAGTTTATTATAAATCTGTTCAATTACAGCATTATCATTTTCTATATGTTCCAACACATTCAGACTATAAATAAAATCTAAAGAACAATCCTCAATATCTTCCATAGATAAAAACACTTCAAATTCTTTCAAATATTTTTGCATATTTTGAGCAGGTTCAACGCAAACAAGATTTTTATAATTTAGCTCTCTTAACTCTTTTACGAAATATCCGTTTCCGGCACCCAAATCAGCAATCATATCATTTTTAGAGGCAATTAACTTTTGCAACAATTCCAACAACCGCCCGTTATAATTGACGGCTTTATTCATAATTTCCAAATTTTCTTCACCCGAATATTGCAATTTAATCCTCAACATTTTTATAATTTAAATAATGCATTCTTCTTATTTCTTGTCGAGTTTTACGCAAAGAATCTAAAACAAAACCAATCAACAAACATAGCCCGAAACAAATCATTAACCCCATCGCTAAAACAGATCGAGGTAGCCATGGTACCGTACCTGTTTGAATATAATGAACAATTACCGGCATTCCCAAATATAGTGATGCTACAAAAAATATAGCTGATACAGAACTGAAAAACATCATCGGACGTTCATCTTTAATCCAATTAACAATCATCATCAAAATTCTGAATCCATCTTTAAACGTAGAAAGCTTACTTACAGAACCAAGTGGTCTTGCAAAATAATCCGTATCAACTTCCTGCATGGGAATATTGGCGGACAAAGCATGAACCGTCAACTCGGTTTCTATTTCAAATCCTTTTGATACCGCCGGAAAACTTTTTACAAAACGCTTACTGAAAACTCTGAAACCTGATAGCATATCTTCTAATTTATGCTTAAAAAAATATTGTACTAATTTGGTTAGTATTTTGTTTCCCCATCTGTGTCCTACTCTATATGCAGACAAATCTACTTCTTTTCTTGCTCCGATAACCATATCTAAATTATTATCACACAGCGTTTTAATTAATAAAGGTGTTTTTGCAATATCATAAGTCATATCGCCATCACTCATTACATAAATATCTGCATCAACATCTGCAAACATTCTTCGCACAACATTACCTTTTCCCTGCATTGGCTCAGATCTGACAATTGCTCCTGCTTTTAAGGCTTTCTCAATTGTGTCATCACTAGAATTGTTGTCATACACATAAATCTTAGCATCAGGTAATACTTGCTTAAATTCTCTTACTACTTCACCGATTGCCAACCCCTCATTATAACAAGGAATTATCACGGCAATATTCATTTTTTTCATTTATAATTCCTTCCGAAAAACACAGATTTTTCTAAATTTTCAGGCACACACAATATCCAAAAAAACATATTATTATCAATCAAATGACACTTCATTCCCTCATTTTTTGCATATTTATAAAATATATTTGTAAGAGAAAAATTGTCACACACTGATATCATTATTGCAACAGGACCATCATGGTCTTTAATAATTTTTGTTTTTAAATCAAGCCATTTATTATTTTCAAATACATTCCCCCATTGCCCTGAACTGATAAACATATTTACCCCTCTTACTTGAGAATATTTATTCAACAAAGGCAATATTGCCGCCGATGGTTGATCATACATTTTCAATAACGTATTTTCCGGAAGACGTATATCTTCAACTTGCACATACCTAGCTCGCCCATCAAATTGATCAAAAAACTTCCGATCTTCTTCAAATTCTGGCCATATTTTAACAATTGCAGGAATTAAATGCCCCTCTGCTTCAATTTTTTTATCCCAAAAATCACTATAATAAGGAGTTGAAATTAAAGAATAAAATAAAAGTATTGATATTACTCCATAAAATATTAATTTAACATAACCTTCCTTAGGATAAAAAAATGACACAACTTGTACAATAATAATTGCACTTAACATCAAAAATTGAATTGAATAACGTTGTATACTAAAAGTTAAAAGCCATACTAAGTAAGATACAAACCACAAAACCCAAAGAAACACCATTTTTTTATCAAAATCTAAATGTTTTTTATCTCTGATACGCCAATATCCGCAAAACAGTACAAACCCAACACAAACAAAAAACATAATGATGTTTCTGAAATCCATTATTATTGCTCTACCTTCTACTGGCAATTTTTCCAATAATATATAAAACGGATAAAACACATATCCCCAAATATCCTTCGGTAAAAAGCTTTTATCCCGATAACTTTCAGGTTCAAACCATTCTGAACCAAATATATTATTCAACAAAGGAAATACCGGATTATCAAATGTTGTCCATAACCTCCACATCCAAAATCCGAAAGTAAACAAAAACCCGATAACGCCACCAATTATCAAAAACATCAGCACTTTATTCAATGGTTTAAAATATCTGTAACACAATATAATTGCCACACCTGCAGATACACAATAAGTTGCAGCCGTAAGTTTCAACCCTGCAGCGGCACCTAACAAAATTCCTGCCCACAAAAAATATTTTAAATTAAATTCTACATTATTTTTTAACGCCTTAACAATCAAGTAATACCCACTAATAACCATCAGTGTCATCATCATTTCGTTAGTGGTTGTACCTATTTGCATAAAAAAGGCCCAAGACGTAACTCCGGTTAACCAAGCTAACACAATCTGCAAACGCCCACACCAATTATTAATATTAAAAAATAGCGTTATCAGTTTAAAAAAAACAAACGAAGCAGCTCCGGCCCAAAGTCCTTGTATAAAAATAACTAAATTCGGATAATCATTAAAAAAAGTAATTAACAAATACAACGGAACATCAGGCAGTGGATTAAAAAAAGTATTTATCCCTCCCGGTACAATATCATACATCCATCTATCATTGAACAATGCCCATGAATTGTAATAATGATAATTAGCCAAATCCCATAAAACATCGTAACGAGTTAATAAACTCACAATACCGCCAAGAATCAGAAAAAAGAGCAACTGCACAAAATTACAACGAAACAAATTATTAAGCATAATATTCTCCCAACAAGCATAATAAATCAGAGTTATTTTATTTACAATTTTTTTCCTCATTTAATCCAAAACAAAAAGAGCCGTTTATATCAAACGGCTCTCTTGATTAACATAGATGACTATGCTGACTTTTTATCTGTTTTTTTAGTTGAAGTTTTTTTTGAAGATTTATCCTCATCATTAAAATTATACAACTCTTCAACTGTGACTATTTTTTCTGAAACATCAGCTTTGCTGATAATATAATCGACAATTTTTTCTTCAAATATAGGAGCTTTCAAAGCTTCAACTGCTGATTTATTTTTCAAATAATAGTCCAAAACAGCTTTTTCTTGTCCCGGATATTTTTTTGCTTCATTCATAATTGCTGCATTAATATCTTCAGGCTTTATAGATATTTTAGCATCTTGTCCAACTTCAGAGAGTAATAAACCGAGTTTCACTCTACGCAAAGCAATATCTTTATATTCTTTCAACAACTCATCTTCTGATTTTTCTTTTTCGGAAGCATCTAACTGATTATATTTTTTAGCTTGTTCATATTGAGCAACAATTGATTTATATTCAGCATCAACTAGGGATTCCGGAGAATCAAATTTATATTCTGTATCCAAAGCATCTAACAATTGACGCTTAATTTTCATTCTTGATGCATTTTCATAATCATTTTTAATTCTGTTTTTGATATCTTCCTTGAGTGCGTCTAAACTTTTTGCTCCGACAGATTTTGCAAATTCATCATTGAGTTCAACAACCTTAGGTTCACGCACCTCTTTAACATCAACAACAAACAAAGCATCTTTACCAGCCAAATCTTTGGCATGATAATTTTCAGGAAACTTAACATTAACATCAATTTTTGCACCGGCTTCTGCTCCGATCAACTGGTCTTCAAAACCGGGAATAAATGAACCAGAACCAAGTTCTAACGGATAATTTGTACCTTTTCCGCCTTGAAATTCAACACCATCAACAGAACCGACAAAATCAATCATAACCACATCACCTTTGGCTGCTTTTTTACCTTCGGCAACAACTGTTTCTTTATGAGATTCTGAAATATATTTCAAAGCTTTTTCAACTTCTTCAGCAGGAACTTCTGCCATAAATTTATCTAATTTAACTTTAGAAAAATCTCCTATTTTAATTTCCGGAAGATTCTCCAAATTAACCTCAAATTCCAAATCCTTACCATCAGCAAAAGATGTAATTTTAACTTCCGGTTGCATAGCCGGACGTAAATTTTCATTTTTTACCAATTCTGCTGTTCCGCTACGAATAGCATCATCAATCACCTCTCCCAGAACACTGTCATGATATTTCTTTTTCAGCATTTCAAAAGGCGCCTTACCGGCACGAAAACCCGGAAGTTTTGCTGTTTTGGCAATTTGTTTTATTTTTGTATCAATTTTGCTTGCTATATCGGTAGCAGGAATCACTACTTTATACTCTTTTTTCAGTCCTTCTGATTTGGTTTCTGTTATATTCATTACAATTCACTCTATATATTAATTAAAAAATAAAGAATTTAAGACACTAAAAAGATGGTGCGGATGGGGAGACTCGAACTCCCAAACCTTTCGGCACCAGAACCTAAATCTGGCGTGTCTACCAATTTCACCACATCCGCAAATGTCTTAAAATTCGGTTAATTGCAACGTATACTACATAAATCTTAAAATAAATCAAGCATAAATTAACAGTGCAAACAAAAATATTGTAATATGAAGTAATATTTAATAATATACTCTAAGATTAATAACGATTAATTGGTATTTTTTAGGAGTAAACCATTGTTTTCAGCTAAAATAAAATCTCTGATGCTTTGTACTGTATGTACAACACTAATTTCCGGTTGTTGCCTTTTTAACTCTCAAGACACAACTTTAACCCCAAAATGGCTTTCTGATTTATATATTAAAGACGGCAATTCCGATGCTTCAGATGCAACTGTTGCTTATTCGCAAGGAGATTTTAAAAAAGCCCTCAGTCTTTGTCAGGAATCTTTAGATGACAATCCTAAAAATCAACAAGCACTTTTAGTTGGTGCCCTCGCCTCTGAAAAACTCGGACGCTATAATCGAGCTCGTCAATACTATGAAGATTTGATTATCATCGACGGAACGGAAACCTCTATTCTCGGAAGCAAATCCGGTTCACCTGAAAAAATATCTCAAATTGCAAAACAACGTTTACGTTCAATTTCCATAAAACAAAGTAAGCTGGTTATTGAAAACAACAAATTTGATATCTCAGCCGAAGCTGCCAAAACACAAAACAAAAGCACTATCAACAAAGCTTTACGCAAGAAAAATTCATCATCTCCATCTGCCGATAAATTATTTACGGCAGATGAACAAAATGCCATATCTCGTTTTTTGGTTCTAAAAGAGATGGCAGAAAATGACTTTATCAGTAAAGAAGAATTTTTAAGCAGACGTAATGCCAATATAGGAGCTTTACTTCCTTTAACCAAACAAACACCCGGAGCTGATGTTATTCGTCCTGTTCCATCTCCTGACTTGATTATTGAAAGAATTTCTATTCTCAAAGAAGGGGTTGAAACCAGAGCCGTAACTCCTCGAGAGTTTGCCGCAGAAAGAGAACTCATCATCGAAGCACTCATGCAACCCAACCCTAGAGAACGCCTCAAACCTAAAGCTCCATCAAAAAATATTTTAGATGCAGCCAAAGATATTCGTAAATTAGAAGCTCTATATAATTTGAACCTTATCACTTCTTCTGAAAAAGCCGCAGAAAAAACTGCCATTGAAAAATATTTAGGCATAAACAAAGAACACAAGGCTCAAAATCAAACACAGCTTAAACCATCATCCTCCACACAAACCGATAAAGAAGTTTCTTCATCGGTCTCATCTTCAACAGCACCCAATATTCAACCCGCTCCCGTTGGTGTTGTTGAGGTAAAAACAACTGTTGAGGAAATGCCGATTCCGTTAAAAACAAAAGTTGATACTGTAACTCAAAACGGTGAATCTGTTGCTTTGATAACCTCTTCCCAAAATGTAGCCTCTTCAAAACCACAAAATTTGGTTCCGGCAGTCAGCTCTCCTTTTTAATAAATATTCATAAGTATTATTGAAATCTCCTAACTGTTGATTAGGTATAAAACAGCAAATATCAGCTCATTAAGTACTTTATATCAATTTCAACATTAGGAGATTTTATTATGACACAAGGTGTTCGTTATCCAACTTTTGCATTTATAACCGGTGGCGCCGGACAATCAAATGACGGTATTCCCCCTCAACCATTTGAAACTTTTTGTTATGACTCTGCTTTATTGGAAGCCAGAATAGAAAATTTCAACATTGTTCCTTATACCTCAGTTCTTCCCAAAGAACTTTACGGAAAAATTATCCCGATTAATGATAAGATCGTCAGTCAATTTAAGCACGGTGCGGTTTTAGAAGTAATCATGGCCGGTAATGGTGCCAGAAGCAGTGAACACAAAGCCATTGCTACCGGTGTCGGAATTTGTTGGGGTAAAGATTCCAAAGGTGAACTCATCGGAGGATGGGCTGCAGAATATGTAGAATATTTTGATACATTTATTGATGATGATATTGCAAAAGGTCATGCACAAATGTGGTTAAATAAGTCTTTAAATCACGAACTCATGTTACGAGGCGTTGAAAAGCATTCTGAATTTCAAATGTGGCATAATTATGTCAACATAACCCAAGAATTCGGATATTGTTTAACTGCTCTGGGTTTCTTAAATTTTGAACATGCAGCACCGGCGCAAGCTTAACTCACAGAGCAAATACTCGGAGTGCTTAGTCACTCCGAGTATATTCGTTCATGTCAATAATAAAGGATTAATTTCATGAAGAAAGTTAAAGTTACCAACTCACCTCCTTCTTCCTCCCAAAACACCAAAAAACTTGATGTAATGGCATTAGCCGCCATCGTAATAAGCTCCATGATTGGTGGAGGAATATATAGTCTTCCTCAAAACATGGCCGCCGGCGCATCTGCCGGAGCAGTATTATTGGCATGGCTCATAACCGGTTTTGGAATATTTTTCATTGCCAGAACATTTTCTATTTTATCCATGGCAAAACCGGAACTCACCACCGGTATATACTCATATAGTAGAGCCGGTTTTGGTCCTTATACCGGATTTACGATTGGTTGGTCATACTGGTTATGCCAAGTATGCGGTAATGTGGGATATGCCGTAATCACGATGGATGCCTTAAATTACTTTTTCCCACCATATTTTGAAGGAGGAAACACAATTGCATCAATTATTGGCGGTTCACTAATAATTTGGGGATTTAATTATTTGGTATTACGAGGTGTTCGCCAAGCAAGCATTATCAACACCATAGGTACCATCGTTAAAATTGTTCCTTTAATTTTATTTATTTTAATAATGATGTTTGTATTTCATCTGGATAAATTCGATTTAGACTTTTGGGGAACAGCTATTACAACTCAAGCCAAAATCGGCGGTCTCAGCACACAAATAAAAAGCACGATGCTTGTTACTTTGTGGGCCTTTATCGGTATTGAAGGTGCCGTAGTTATGTCAAATCGAGCCAAAAGTACTTCTGATGTAGGTAAAGCCACAATTTTAGGATTCATCGGTTGCTTGGTAATTTATATATTATTGTCTTTACTTCCTTTCGGTTTTATGAATCAAGAACAACTGGCTAAAATAGCCAATCCGTCAACTGCTGGAATTTTACAAGAGATTGTTGGTCCTTGGGGTGCTTGGTTAATGAATATAGGATTATTGGTATCCGTTCTTACCAGTTGGTTGGCTTGGACAATGGTAACTGCACAAATTCCTCAAGCAGCAGCAGAAGACGGAACATTTCCAAAATATTTTGCCAAAGAAAATAAAAACGGCTCTCCTTCTGTTTCTCTATACATAACCAGTTTGGCAATGCAATTATTCTTATTATTGGTATATTTTTCCAATAATGCTTGGAATACAATGCTTTCAATCACTAGTGTTATGGTACTTCCTGCATATTTCATATCTTGTGCTTATTTATGGAAAATCTGTGAAGATGGAGAATATCCGAGCTCAATATTTTTCAAACGTTCATCAGCTTTAATAACCTCAATCATCGGTTCAATATATGCATTGTGGTTGATATATGCAGCCGGATTAAATTACTTATTGATGGCCGCAGTAATCATTGCATTAGGAATACCGGTATACATTTGGGCCAGAAAAGAACATGCTCCCAAAACTTGTGCATTCAGTGGACATGAAAGATTCTTAGCTTGTATTCTTATACTGATATCTCTATTTGCAATTTATGCGTTTATACGAGGAATTATCAATATTTAATTGATCTGTATAACAAAAAATCCCGAGTTTTTCTCGGGATTTTTTTTATTAAACCAAATTGCCTTTTTCTTTGCGCTTTCTGAACGCCCAACGTCCTTGTTTTTTGCGCATAAATTGCAAAGTACGCAAATAACGACGTCTGACACCTCTGATATGATCTACAATCATTTCATAGAACAAACGTTCATTTTCATTTTTGGCCTTATCCATTAATTCTTTAGCTTTATTAACATTAATATCACAAGCAGATATTACGCCCTGAGTCATAATTTTGCAATGATTGTTTGCAACTTGAGCTGCTCCTGAATAAATATAAAATTTATCAGCAACCCCGTTATTTTTACCTGTTACTTCAACAGCACCATAGTCCAAAACAAACACACTTGGTGCTCTATTCGGTAATATTTCAATAGGTGCTCTAACCGCAGGCAACAACACGGCAGGAACTTGCTTTTCAACAAGAATACCTGTGGGTAGCTCAATAGTTAATTTCAAATCACTACTCATTTAATTAATCCTCTCAGACTTACAGCTATGCAGCTTTCATACTTTCAGCCTTCTTCAAGGCATCTTCAATAGTACCTACCATATAGAATGCTTGTTCCGGAATATCATCATAAAGTCCGTCCAATATTCCCTTAAATCCTTTAATTGTATCTTCCAACTTTACAAACACTCCGGGAGTACCGGTAAATACTTCAGCCACATGGAATGGCTGAGACAAGAAACGTTGAATTTTTCTTGCTCTGGCCACAGTCAAACGATCTTCATCAGAAAGTTCGTCCATTCCCAAAATTGCAATAATATCTTGCAATGATTTATATTTTTGCAAAACTTCTTGCACTCTTCTGGCAACATTATAATGTTCAGCACCTAAAATTTGCGGATCTAAAATTCTTGAAGTAGAATCCAAAGGATCCACTGCCGGAAAAATACCTAACTCTGCAATAGAACGAGAAAGCACTGTTGTTGCGTCTAAGTGAGCAAAAGTTGTTGCCGGAGCCGGATCTGTTAAGTCATCGGCTGGCACATACACAGCTTGTACAGAAGTAATTGAACCGTTTTTAGTAGATGTAATACGTTCTTGCATTGCTCCCATATCTGTCCCCAAAGTCGGTTGATAACCCACAGCTGAAGGAATACGCCCCAACAAAGCAGAAACTTCAGATCCGGCTTGAGTAAAACGGAAAATATTATCCACAAAGAACAACACATCTTGATGAGCTTCATCACGGAAATACTCAGCTTGTGTTAATCCGGTTAAAGCCACACGAGCACGAGCTCCCGGAGGTTCATTCATTTGTCCGTAAACAAGTACGGTTTTAGACTTATCCCCTTTCAAATCAATCACACCGGATTCTATCATTTCATGGTACAAATCATTACCTTCACGGGTACGTTCCCCCACACCGGCAAATACGGAATATCCGCCATGTCCCTTAGCAATATTATTAATTAATTCCATAATCAGCACGGTTTTACCCACGCCGGCACCACCAAACAAACCGATTTTTCCGCCTTTTGCATATGGTTCCAACAAATCAATAACTTTAATACCGGTTGTTAAAACTTCCGTATCAGTTGATTGATCAACAAAAGCCGGAGCCGGACGATGTATCGGATAATGAAATTCAGATTCAACTTCACCTCTGCCATCAACAGGTTCGCCGATAACATTAACAATACGTCCCAACAAGTTTGGACCTACCGGAACTTCAATCGGAGCACCCGTATTAACAACTTCTTGCCCTCTGACCAATCCATCGGTTGAATCCATAGCAATACAACGAACAACATCTTCACCTAGATGTTGAGCCACTTCCAAAACCAACTTTTGACCGTTATTTTTACATTCAAGAGCTGTTAAAATTGCCGGTAAATCTTTATTACTATTAAATTTAACATCAACAACCGCTCCCATAACCTGAGATATTTTTCCCATACTGATAGCCTCTACAACCTTTTTAGGCTTAGAAACTTTGGTTGCAGTTGATTTTTTTGTACTACTTACCTTTTTAGAGGCTTTTTGAACAGTTTTGGCAACTGTTTTTTTGGTAGTATCCTTTTTTACTGTAGCCATTCAACTTCTCCTGTTAAAAACATATATTTAATTACAGAGCCTCAGCTCCTGAAATAATTTCAATTAATTCGGTTGTAATTGCTGTTTGTCGTAAACGATTATACTTTAGCGTTAACTTTGCAATCATATCACTGGCATTTCGAGTTGCATTATCCATAGATGTCATTCTTGCTCCATGTTCAGAAGCCTGAGCGTTTAGCAAATCCTGAAAGAATACAGATGTCATAAACATCAACAACACATCAACCAATAGTTTTTGTTTTGGCGCATCATAGTCAAAAAATGCTCCATCAACCACATTATCAAAACTCGGATCATTCAAATCCAATTGGTATGGTATAAATCTTTGCAATTTCACTTCTCTGTTGATTGCAGATTCAAAATGCGTATAAACAACTTCACACACATCAAACTCTTTATTGGTATAAGCCTGCAATATATTTTCACATATTTGTTGCAATTCTGTAAAATCAGCTCCTTTAGCAGCAACACCGCTGATAATTTTGACTTCCAAATCAGGTATTCTGCGTTTTAGCCCCTCGCCCACTTTACGTCCAATACTCAAAACTTTGACATTTTTACCACTGTTTTTAAGCTCTTTAACTCTTCGTAAACTTTCTCTCAAAACATAGGCATTATAACTACCACATAACCCTCTATCAGAAGAAAACACTACTATTTGATAATTTTGTGGATTTTCAGGTTCCAACAGCATACGAGGAAACACGTAAGTGAGATTATTTTCTTGCTCCTCTTTACGCATTTCTTTATACAATCTTCCGGTGATTACCCTGATATCATCACTATATTGTTTTGATTTATCCAACACATCTTGGGCTCGACGCAGTCTTGCCGCTGCCACCATTTTCATGGCAGAAGTAATTTTCTGCGTCGATTTTATACTCCCTATACGGGTTCTGAGCTCTTTTAAGCCTGCCATATTTCTATGCCGCCTTCTCTAAACCATCACCAAATCTTTTTGCAAATTCCTGATAGAATGCCAATAACTTAGCATCTAGCTCTGCTGAAATTTGTTTTTTCTCGGCAATTTCAGCCAAATATTCAGGATAATTAGCTTTCAGCTCATGCAAAGCTTTTGCTTCAAACTCAGCCACGGCACTTACCGGAAGATTATCCAAAAATCCTTTAACACCGGCAAAAATAACAACAACTTCTTCTTCCACAGTTAATGGATTATATTGAGGTTGTTTTAACATTTCTGTTAATCTGGCACCACGAGCCAAAAGTTTTTTGGTAGAAACATCAAGATCAGATGCAAACTGAGCAAACGAAGCCATTTCACGATACTGAGCCAAATCCAACTTCATTGTACCGGCCACTTGTTTCATTGCTTTAATTTGAGCTGATGACCCCACACGAGAAACTGAAATACCAACATTCACAGCAGGTCTGATACCTTGATAGAATAAACTTGTCTCCAAAAATATCTGTCCGTCAGTAATAGAAATCACGTTTGTCGGAATATAGGCAGACACATCACCGGCTTGTGTTTCAATCACCGGCAAAGCAGTCAAAGATCCAGCACCTTCATCATCATTCATTTTTGCAGCACGTTCAAGCAAACGAGAATGCAAATAGAATACATCACCCGGATAAGCCTCACGTCCAGGTGGACGACGAAGCAACAAAGACATCTGACGATATGCTGTTGCTTGCTTAGATAAGTCATCATAAAAGATAACCGCATGCATTCCGTTATCACGAAAATACTCACCCATTGCACAACCTGAATATGGTGCAATATACTGCATTGGAGCAGGATCAGAAGCAGTAGCTGCCACCACAATAGTATAATCCATAGCACCATAATCTTTAAGTGTTTTGACCACTTGTGCAACAGTAGAACGTTTTTGTCCTACTGCTACATATATACAATACAACTTATCTTTTTCAGATTTAGCAGCATCATTAATCTTTTTCTGATTAATTATTGTATCCAAGATGATAGCTGTTTTACCGGTTTGTCTGTCTCCGATTATCAATTCACGTTGTCCACGTCCGATAGGAATCAATGAATCCACAATTTTCAAACCGGTTTGCATAGGTTCATGCACGGATTTTCTGGGAATAATACCGGGAGCTTTAACCTCAGAACGGCTATACTCTTTCGCTTTTATTGCTCCTAATCCGTCTATCGGCTCACCAAGAGCATCAACAACACGACCGAGCATTTCTTTTCCGACCGGAACACTTACGATTTGCTCTGTACGCTTAACCATATCACCTTCTTTAATCTGTTGGTCAGATCCGAAGATAACAACACCCACGTTATCTTCTTCAAGGTTCAAAGCCATACCTTTAACACCACTGTCAAACTCAACCAGTTCACCGGCCTGAACATTATCCAAACCATACACACGAGCAATACCGTCACCAACTGACAGAACTTGCCCTACTTGAGCAACATCGGCATCAACACCGGAGTGAGCTATTTTATCCTTAATAATGGAAGATATTTCACTGGCAGAAACAGACATTATTCTTCACCTTTCATCATAATTTCCAAATGATTAAGTTTTGTCACAACCGAATCATCAAACATTTTAGAACCGACACGCACTCTTAACCCACCGATTAATTCAGGATTAATTGAGCATGTAACAACGGCTTTTTTTCCCAATTGTTTTTCTAATACGGCTAACATTTTTTTATTTTGACCGGCAGAAAGAGCTTTAACACTCTCTACCTCAACTTCAGCAATATCATTATGCTTATAATAGAGATGAACAAATTCATCACTGATTATATCCAGATAGCATAAGCGTCGGTTCTGCCGCAAAACATCGAGAAACTGAGCAGACACCGTAGAAATTTTAGTTTTCTTTACAACTTCAGACAACGCTTTAGATTTATCATCGTCCGAATACATCGGATTCGTCATAAAACCGACAAACCCCGCATCTTGTGCCAATACAGATTTAATCTTTAACACATCATCAAAAACCTTGTTCAAAACTTTTTTATCCAACGCCGTTTCTAACAATGCCATAGCATAAGTATTTGCAACTTTTGTCTTAGAAATTTTCTTCACGATTCGCCATTCTTTTATTTTAAAAACTGTTGTGATAATATCTGAAAATTAGTTTCTTTTTTATTAATAATACACTTATTAACAAAAAAAGATGTTTCGCCAGTTACGAAACATCTTTTTTGCATCACAACATACTTTAATATAAGCACAAACCATAATAAAAAGAATTGTACCGGAAGCTATCACCCCGCACTCTGCAAAATCAAGCATATCTCGATGCATTACCCACTTCGGTAGATTTGGAGATAACCCATCACTTTGCAAAAACTCTGCACTTTGACATATTTTGGGCCAAATAACATACCAACGATAAACTGTACGTACATTCAAAATTAAAAAACCCAACAATGCAACTCCGATAATACCAAGCCAAGACCATATTTCCGGTAATTGTTTAATCTTTTTCATAATTATTTGTTTTTTATACATTATCGTTGATAATTATACTCAACATTATGATAAAATCAATAAAAAGAATATGGATCTATATCTGCTTCCACCCTCACACCGTTAGGTATTTTTACTTTAGCAATCCATTGACGCAAAACTTCTTGTATCGGAATATCTCTGGTTGTCTTGAGTAATAAACGATATCGATATTTATTACGCAACATAAAAATTGGTGCCGGAGCAGGACCTAAAGTTGAAATTTTTTCATCATTATAAGAAGATTGCCCCAACCATTGCGCCACACGTTGTGTATTGTCAGGATTCGTTCCGGACACAATCACTGATGCCAATTTCCCGAAAGGAGGCATTTTCAACATTTGACGTGTTTTTTTCTCCAAATTCAAAAAAGTAGAAGCATCACCTTTAACCAATGCTTGCAAAACTGCATTTTCCGGATATAGAGTTTGCAAATAAACCGTTCCTTTTTTTTCACCTCTGCCGGCTCGTCCTGATACTTGTGACAATAATTGAAAAGTTTTTTCTCCGGCACGTAAATCACTACCCATCAGCCCTAAATCTGCATCTACAATTCCAACCAATGTTAATTCCGGAAAATGGTGCCCCTTTGCCAAAATCTGAGTTCCGATAAGAATATCAACTTCACCATTTTCCATTTCTTTAATCACTTCATACACTTCTTTAAAATTTGTGGTAAAATCACTGGAAAGAACCCTTACTCTGGCCAAAGGAAAACGATATTTTATTTCTTCCGCCACCCTTTCAACACCCGGACCACATGCTGTCAGCCCCGATTCGGAGTGACAATCCGGACAACAATTAGGAGTTTCTGTCATAAACCCGCAATGATGACATACCAATTTTTTAGAACGCCGATGTTCTGTCAGCCATGCGGTACAATTAGGACATTGTATTCGATAACCGCAATCCCGACAAATCATCAAAGGAGCATATCCCCTTCTATTAAGAAAAAGCATTACTTGCTCATTTTTATTAAGCTTTTCGTTGATTTCCTCCACCAAAGTCGGAGCCAACCAAGATGTTCCCCACTCACCTTTAAGAGGTTTATCCTTTTTCAGATCCACAATTTTAATTTCAGGCAATGTTGCTTCGGCATAACGACTTTTAAGCACTAATTCATCATATTTTCCGCTTTCTACATTTACAACTGTTTCCAGATCCGGAGTTGCAGTTGCTAAAATTATCGGAATTTGTTCTATTTTGGCTCGCACTACCGCCATATCACGCCCTTGATAATTAACAACATCTTCCTGCTTAAAAGATTGATCATGACTTTCATCAACAATAATCAATCCCAAATCATTATATGGTAAAAATAAAGCAGACCTTGCTCCCACCACCACTTGCGCCTCACCGATAGCCACTGCTTTCCAAGTATCTGTTCTTTCTCTGCTTCCAAGTGCCGAATGCCACTTAGCGGGTTTCACACCAAAACGTTTTTCAAATCTCCCTAACCACTGTCCGGTTAATCCGATTTCCGGCACCATGATTAAAACTTGCTTTCCCTGAGAAACAGCCTCTGCCACAGCTTCAAAATATACTTCTGTTTTTCCAGAACCTGTAACCCCGTTCAAAAGTGTTGCTCTAAAACCATTTCCTATTTTTCTGCACAATTCATCAGCTGCAATTTGCTGTTCAGAAGTTAGTTTAACTTTTTGAAAATCGATTATTGGTTTTTCAAACTGACGTTTTTGTTCAATCAGCAACGGTTTTAAAACCCCTCTGTCAATCAAAGGCTTAATCACTGACTGTCCTACTCCGGCTCCTTGCGCAATTTCTTGTCTGCTCAATGGCATTTTTTTTAACAATTCGACAACACGCCACCTGGCATCAGAATTTTTTAGTTTTGCTTCTGCCAACGTTTTTCCGGATAACTCATATAATACATTCATTTTAGGATCATCAAATATACCTTTGGCAGATAGTACCATTTTTAAAACCAATCCTAAAAATGCCATATTATAACTTGCCACAAATTCAACAAATCGCCTTAATTCAGCATTTAAGCACGGCAAGTTAATTTTTTCCATTATCGATTTAATTTTAGCATCTTCAAGTTTAGAAGATTTTCCGTACTTCCACACCACCCCTATTTGCATTTCTTTACCGAACGGAACTCTCACAATATCGCCAAGTGCAACATCTCCGTCGACTTTATAATCAAACGGCTCATTAAATGGTAATGGCAATAATACTCCGATAATCAAACTTTTTCTCCTGTTTATTTATCCTATCCTTAAATTTACCAAAATAAAATCCAAAAGCTCAAAATCCCCACAAAAAAAGAGCTTATCCGTTTCAGCGGATAAAAGCTCTTAAAAAAAATTAAAGAAGAATAATATGAATAAGCTCTTCTCCATTTCCATCTTCATCACCCTCACCAAGCGTCAAAAATTTTATTTTTGCACCAATTTCGACCTCTTCAAGATCAGAAAAAACATGACAAGAAACCACACTGGTCAATGAAGCAAAGATTTTTTTATCACCATCTGGTGTTTCAACAATTGCAGTTACAACATCTCCCACAACTTGTTTTTCATTAATAATTCCTATATCCATAAAACTCAAAAATTAAAAAACATTATGAGAATATTAGATATCATAATCTTTTGTCAAGAAAATATTAACTTTCAATCCATAAAATAGCATTATGAAAGCAAAGATTGAATATAACGCCACAGAAGAAGTCAAAGAACTCATTACCCGTTGGCAAAACTGGTTAAGAGATGAGCGCCGTTATTCTATTCACACCTTAGATGCTTATTCTCGTGACTTGGCAATATTTTTCAATTTTCTTAATTCTTACATTAATAAAATACCGTCGTTAACATCACTTCAAAAAGCAGATGTCAGAACTTTTAGAGCTTTTTTGAGCCATCGAACATCAAAATATATTGAAAAATCATCTACCGCTCGAGAACTTTCTTCATTAAAAAGCTTCTATACATGGTTATCTGTCAATAAAATCATCGATAACACTGCTTTAACAATAATTTCTTCTCCTAAGCAAGACAAACACCTTCCTCGTGCAATTGATATAGATGATGCTTTTAATATTTTAGATATCGCCCAAGATTTTTCCAAGTCTGAGTGGCAAGGACTTAGAGATGTCGCCATTTTAACAATATTATACGGATGTGGTTTGCGAATTTCTGAAGCCTTGTCACTCAATTTTGGAGATATTAATCATAACAATTTCCTCAAAATCAAAGGCAAGGGTAACAAAGAACGTTTAGTCCCCATATTGCCTGTTATCAGAGAAAAGATTAATGCTTACCTTATGGCTTGCCCCTACAACATCAAAAACGAAGAACCGTTGTTTTTAGGAGCAAGAGGAGAGAGAATCAGTCCTCGTATCATTCAGAGGACTCTGGAAAAAACACGCAAATATTTGGGCCTTCCGGATACATTGACGCCCCATGCCTTACGCCATTCTTTCGCTACTCACCTTTTAGCTAATGGGACAGATTTACGTACACTGCAAGAACTGCTCGGTCATGCGTCCCTTTCCACAACCCAGCGCTACACTGATGTTCAAATCGAAACTCTCAAAAAAGAATATCAACAAGCGCACCCGTTAGAAAAATCAGAATAAAAAAAATACGGTTCTCAATTGGAACCGTACTTTGTAAATTTATCAAATTACTTGAGTTTTTTCTCAACAAACTCTTCATGTTTTTTTGACTTCTTGTCATATTTCTTTAAAGTCAATTTTTCAGGATGAGTTCTTGGATTTTTTTCTGCCAAGTAAAATGTACCGGTACCGGCTGTACTTTCCAATTTAATTTTAACTTTTACTGCTTTTGCCATTGTTACATACTCTTTTTTTACATTAAGATTTAAAACATTTAGGCGTAATATACATTTTTTTGCGCTACTGTCAACAACATTTTACAAAAATATTACATTTTTAACAGTTCATTTGCAATTTTTATTTCCAAATCACTATTTAATCGTGCTTCTGCCAAACAAATTTCATCTTTAGGAAGTGCCAATAAATTTTTAATATTTTTATCTTCAGGCATTTCAAATGTACATATATCCGGCACAATTGCAACATCGCTTAACTTTTTTCCTGAGGGGGTATAAAGAGTTGCATTACTCAAAGCCAAAACCCCTCCGTTTGGTAAATTGATTAAATTTTGAATAATACCTTTTCCGAAACTTTTTGTTCCAACAATTTTAGCTCTCCCCTGTTCTTGAAGAGCCATCGCCAAAACTTCAGCTGCTGATGCTGTATCACCGTCAACCAATACCACCATTGGCTTTCCTTCCGATAAATCACCATCTGCAGAATTATAATATACAACTTCATTACTGTTTCTTCCCACAACAGAAACCACTATTCCTTCATCTAAAAACAAATCTGCCACTTCAATCGCTGTGGCCAATTGTCCTCCATGAGATCCCCTCAAATCCAAAATAACACCTTTTATATCCTCATTTTCACTTAATGATTTCATTATTTTATCTTTAGTATATTTATCAAAATTACCTATTTTTATCCAAAGATTTTCATTTTCCCTTCTATCTGCAAAATTAATTTGATGTAAAGGTCTGTCAACTTCATCAACATTGGCATAATACTTAGTATCTTTATCCAAATTACGAACATACTCATTCATCATAATATCAATCGCTTCAAAATCCTTTTTTGCCGCTTTGGCAGATTTTTCAAAAGCTAAATCCAACAATTCTGCACCTATATTTGCCCAATATTCGGTATCATTTCTGTTTTGAGGTTTATAAATACTTTTAATTATTTTTCCTTTATAATACAAAGTTACTTTATCATTATCATCTGCTATTAATAAATTTTTATCCAACGCTTTGATACTTTTAAATACCCATATCGCATTTTGTTCAATTTCCAACGGAAAAACATATTGTTCCGGAACTTTTGTAATCAGAACCCAAAAAGTTTCATTTTCAGCAGCTTTTACTTTACTAGCAACTAACAACATCAGTAACATTAATATCTTTATGATTTTTTGCATATCACTCAAACTCCGCCATCAAAACAGTATGATCAGAAGGTTTGGGTGATAATCTCGGACGCTTATCAACTTCACAACTTTTCAACTTATCTACCGCTTTTGCAGATAGCCAAAGATAATCTATCCTCATTCCCAAATCCTGATATATTGCACCACCGGAATAATCCCAAAATGTATAACCGCTTTTAGTTTGATGCAAACATCTGAATGCATCATAATACCCTAAATATTGCAAAGCTTTTAATCGTTGACGAACCTCCGGACGAAACAATGCATCATTTTGATATTTATCAGGATCATACACATCATCGTCTTTTAAAATAACATTAAAATCCCCTCCTAAAACAACAGGTTTTTGCAATTTTAACAATTCTTCGGCTCTTTTATACAAAGCTGACATCCAATTTAATTTATATATATATTTACTGTCATCATTTGCATTATTATACGGAGGATTTCCATTTGGCAAATACACTGATGCTATTCTGTATTCTTCATTATTAATAACACAATCCACTTCCAAATAACGAGACTGCTCATCTTTAAAATCCGGTAAATTTTCTGAAGCAACTTTCATTTTATGACGACTTAGTATCGCTACTCCGTTATAAGCTTTTTGCCCCAATATTTTTACTTCATATCCCAATGCTTGCAATGCAAAAAAAGGAAAATCATTAAACTCACATTTAATTTCTTGTAACAAAACCACATCAGGATTTTCCAAGTTTAACCATTCAGACAAATTATCCAATCTGGCATTAATCGAATTCACATTATACGTAGCAATTTTCATTATTAACCCTTTATTATAATAATGGATATAGAGTACAATAAAAATATCTTTATTGAAAGTGAAAAAAACATGTCTTTAGCAACTTACGCATCATTACCTGAACACAGTCACGGACGTCTTTATCCTGATTTTGCCAATATCATCAGATCTCCTTTTCAAAGAGATCGAGATCGCTTAATCCATTCTTCGGCATTTCGCCGTCTTGATGGCAAAACTCAAGTATTTGCCTATCACGAAGGCAAGAATTATCGCACTCGTCTTACTCACAGCATTGAAGTCGCTCAAATAACCAGAACCATCTGCAAAAAATTAAATCTTAATGAAGAACTCGGAGAAGCTATTGCTCTGGCTCATGATTTAGGACACGCTCCATTCGGACACGCCGGAGAACGAGGCCTTAACAACTCCATGAAAAAATTCGGTGGATTTGATCACAACATCAACTCTTTAAAGATCATGACCAAACTTGAGCGCCGCTATCCGGAATTTGAAGGATTGAACCTAACTTGGGAAACTTTAGAAGGTACTATCAAACATAACGGCCCCATTACTAAAATAAACAATAAATATTTGAAAGAATATAATAAACAATTCAATTTAGAGTTAGACCAATACTCATCACTCGAATCACAAATCGCATCATTTGCAGATGATATAGCATACAACAACCATGACATTGATGATGGTTTCAGAGCCGGTTTTTTTAGCATTGAAGATATCCGCCAACTACCTTTTATTGAAAAAATAATAAAAAAGTTTGAACATTCTCACCCTAATGCTTCTGATGACATAAGAATTTATGCCATCACCAGACAACTTATTGCCGACATGATTTTTGATTTGCTGGAAACCACACAAAACAATATAGATAAATGCCATATCAAAACATCTCAAGACGTTAGAATACAAAAACATTTTACCGCTAATTTTTCAACAATCATGCAAAACAATATTAATTTGTTACATCAATTTTTAAAAGAAAAATTTTATACGGCAACTACCGTAGCCAGAATGGATATGAAATCTCAAAAAATAATTGAAGATTTATTTTCAGTTTTTATGAATGATTATCACCTACTTCCGATATCCGTACGTCAAAACATAACCTCAACAACACCTGATGATATTAAAGCAGAAAACATATGCACATATATCGCCAATATGACAGATATGATGGCGGTGGAAGAGCATAAGAAACTTTTTGACAGTTACACCAGATTCTAAAATTTTGTTAATTTATTATAAAACATTTTTATTTAAGATTAAGATATTAGAATTTATTAGCAAGGAGTGTAGCCTATGTTTGCAGATTTTAACAACAACCGAAACGGTGATGATTTTTTAGATGAGTTTCGCCAAAAACTCAACACTGAACCGGTAGAAAATTTTGAAGAACGTAAAAATGAAATCAGTCGTTCAAAAAATGTTTTTATCGGTACTGTATCCGGAATAGCTTTAGCCGCTGTTGTCGGATGGTTTGTTTTATCACCACGCTACACCAACCATCAAGATGCAGAATTACCAGTCATCAGACGCCCGCAAACAGCTGTCAAAGTTCAACCTGCAGATCCTGGTGGAATGGAGATACTCAATCAAGACAAATCTGTCTATGATATTATAGAAAAAAAAGATACCTCAACACCTAAAGTTGAAAAACTGCTTCCGGCACCGGAAGAACCGCAACTTCCTGTAATTGCAACGGTAGAAGATATAAAAACTCCGGCAGCAGAACAAGCTCAAAAAATTATAGAAACCGCAGAGCTTAAACCTCAAGCGGAAACCCCTAAAACTAATGAACCTAAAATTGAAGAAGCTAAAATTGAAGAAGCTAAAATTGAAGAAGCTAAAATTGAAGAAGCTAAAATTGAAACTCCCAAAGAAATCAAAGTTGCTCCTCAACCGCAACCGGCTCCTGAAGAACCGATAGCTGAAACTCCTAAAACAATTAGCCCCGAACAACCGACTGAAAAAAACAAAGATATCAACTTGCCGATTCCGACAAAAGAGGAAAAACCGGTTAATATAACAGCTAAAGTAATTGTATCCAAAGGCCCTTGGCAAGTTCAGCTTTTATCATCTCCCAATCGCAAAGCCATCGATAGTGCTTGGTCCGGACTTGTAAAAAAATATCCGATGTTAGAAGGGCAACCCCAAGAAATTGAAACTGCTGATTTAGGTTCAAAAGGAACATTTTATCGCCTCAAAGCCGGAGGCTTTGGCGAACGTTCCGGCGCAGACAGACTGTGCAATGATATCAAAGCTCTTGGCGGAACTTGTATTGTAAAGAAAAAGTAATGTTAATCAGTGTTATTGTAACATATATACCATTAACTTTAGCAATTATTTTTCATGAAATTGCACATGCTTATGTTGCTTATTGGTGTGGAGATAATACATCACAGTTACAACAACGTCTGAGCTTAAATCCGCTAAAACACATTGACATTGTGGGTACCTTTCTGGTTCCCACAATGTTTTTATTGGCACATACAGGTTTTATATTTGGTTGGGCCAAACCAATAGCCATTGACTACAAAAAATTACACAACACTCAAAGAGACATTATTTGGGTATCATCAGCAGGTATTTTAGCCAATTTAGGTATTGCCATAATATCAGCCTTACTATTAAAATTGGCCATATTTATTCCCAATCCATTAATTAATGGAATTACCAGACTTTTTTTGCTTAACATGGTTATTTATAATGTTCTTTTGGCTGTATTTAATGCATTTCCTTTTCCTCCGTTAGACGGCTCAAAAATATTACTCGGTTGGTCTAAAAACCCCAAAATATGGAAATTTTTAAATTCGTATAGAGAAGGTATATTTTTTATCATTTTCATTGCTTTTATTTTACCGATTATTGCTTCTTATTTCGGATATTTTTTTCATCCGTTCGGAACATATCTCATCAAAACCTCTCAAATAATTATAGATTGGTTTATATAAAGGAGCTAACATGTCAAAACCGATTCTTCCGGCAATATTATCGTGCAGCGGATATGAACTTACAGAGCAAGAAAAAAAATTATTTAACCAAAGTAATCCATTGGGTATAAATTTATTTTCAAGAAACATCAAAAATAAATCTCAGCTTAAAGCTCTAATATCTTCAATTTATCAAACCATAGAAAGAGAAGATATCCTTATTGCCATAGATCAGGAAGGAGGTCGGGTAAGAAGACTATCCGGACCAGAATTTCACGACTGTGCCGCAGCAATAAGCATAGGTTCATTACCCCCTCAAAAAGCATCTAAAGCTGCAAATCTGCACGCTCAATTGATAAGCTATGATATGCATGATGTAAATATCAACACCAATTACGCTCCGGTTTTAGATACCCTGCATTCCAACACTACCGATGCCCTAAAAAGTCGATGCTTCAGTAACGACACTCAAACTATCGTCTCTCTGGCAACAACTGAAATCAATACCTATATTCAAAATGGAATAATACCTTGTATAAAACATCTTCCCGGTCACGGATTGGCTACCACCGATCCTCATTTAGGATTACCGATAATTTTCAATACCATAAAAGAATTAGAAAAAGAATTTATTCCGTTTATGAAGCTAAATAAATGTCCTATGGGCATGACCGCTCATATTCTTCTTCCGGTTATAGACGATGTTTTACCGGCTACTCAAAGCCCCAAAGTCATTAAAAACATCATCAGAGATTTAATCGGATTTAAAGGTCTTCTTATAAGTGATGCTCTGGACATGCATGCTCTAAAAGGTACTATCGGCGAAAAAACCATATGTTCATTGCAAGCCGGTTGTGATATTATATGCTATGCCGGAGGTCAAATCAACGATATCAAACAAATCATAGATACCTGTCCTTCAATGTCTGATAAGTCACTGGAAAGATTTGCCAAGCTGAAACCAATATTATACAATACCCCCAAAATTAACCATATTGATGAGTTATATTCTGAATATTGCAGTTTGTTATCAGAGCTCCCCCCCTATCAGGAGGAATATGATTCCACGGAAGTTCTGAATATTATGCATCAACAAAACCTTACACAGGAGGCATAAAATGTTTACTTGGATTATTATAGCTATTGCAATTGCAACAATTTTTGGAGTAATAAACCTTAAAAACATAAAAAGTCAATCTATTGAGTTTTGGAATAAATTTCTTCCGATAGCTCAAAAAACCATCTCAGAAACCAAATCAAAAGCACAAAATCAGCTGGAAAAAGTAAAGAAAAAAGATAAAGAATAGCCATTTTCAGACATTATCAGCCCCTAACCTCTTGGTTTGGGGCGTTATTTGCTTGAAAATATGATTTTTTTATGTTATATTATTAAATGTAAGGTTTGAAGAAGTTAAACCGTTTAACAATGGGAGAATCCATATGAGTATTAGCGCAACCAGAAAAGTTGGTTCATCATCATCTCCTCGTACGGAACGAGGATACTCTGCCAACGGTAAAAACACACAATTCGTAGAACATATTGATACACAAAACAATGTTTTGATAAAAGATGATTCCGGAAACCATTCTTCACATGATAATTACTACCATCAAGAAGATAAAGAAAACTCAAAAACCGAAATTTCGCCTACATCTGCATATGTTCATAATAACATAAATGCACTTGCCGCCAGTGGTGCTCTGGAAAATATCGAAGACAACACACACTCAGTACATAAAGTTGGCGTTTATGATAACAATCAATCAATCATAAGAGATGAAGAATTAGAACGAACAGGCCGTAATTATCTTAAACATTTTTACGAAAAAAATGAACACTTAATTGATGTAGATAAACTTATTTAAATATTTCATACATAAAAAAATCCGAGCTTACAAGCTCGGATTTTTTTACAAACGATTTAATTTTTCATTTCTTTTACGGCACTATTAACGGCGTTTACACCATCTTTTGCCATTTGCTCACTTCCTTCCCCTACCTGATTCATCACAGAACCGACGGTTGTATCTTCGTTGATACTTCCTTCATATATTCCTTTACCAACCAAATATACAACCACAATTAATGCAATATAAAACACATATTTAAAAAATGTTCCCATAGCAATATCTCCTAAAAATTACATTCATAAATGAAATATGTTTTTTTAGCAGATTTTCAATAGCTGTAATCATATAAACAATTATTGAATACAAAAAAAGAGCCACAAATGTGGCTCTAAAATTCTAAAAATTATTCTTCTGAAGTTTCTTCTGTACTTACATCTTCCGAATCATCTGCCGGAACCAAACTTTGTAATGTTCCGATAGCTTTTTTCCGTTTTAATTTATTTACAAACTTCATTGAGCGTTGGGCATCCCACTTCTTTTTTCCCTCTTCTCTTTGGAATATTTGCTGATAAACATCAATTGCCTGATCAAACTCAGATAACTTGGTTAAACAACTTGCCAAACCATCATATAATTTATGATGATATCTGCTTCCGATAATCATCTGAGCTTTTTTATAACATTTGAGCGCATCATTAAATTTCATCATTTTTTGATACACAAAACCGATACTTATCCAAGCTTGAATTTCTCTATTATCAATATTCAATATTTTTGTAAAACATTTAATGGCTGAATTATTATCCCCCATAAGCTGATATGTAACCCCCACACCATTCCATGCTTTTATATTATTTTTATCGGTAGCCAACACTTTTTTAAAGAAAGATATTGCTCTATCATATTGTTTAAGTTTTTGTAACGTAACAGCCACACTGAGTAATGTTTGAGCATGTTTATTATCAACTTTCATAGCTTCTTCCAAAACGTCCAAAGCTTCTTTATAAGCAAACATATGTTGCAAAGCAATTGCTTTACCGTTCAAAGCTTCCAACGAAGTTTTATCCAAAGAAAAAGCCTCATTAAAGCACTGGATTGCATCTTTATACAACCCTCGCATACTTAATGTAACACCTTTATTATTTAGAACTTCAACTGAATTGGGATTAATTTGCAAAGCCTGATCAAAACATTCAACTGCTTCGGTATATCGGCTTAATTTTTGGAAAGCAAAACCTTTTGAATTTAAAGACTTCCAAGAATCCGGTTGTTCTGCGATTGCAGCATCAAATTGTTCAACTGCTTCTCTATACATACCCTGATCGAGCAATTCTTGCCCTCTTTTATAAGCTGGATTATCGTTTGATTTAACCATAGTTTTCTCTTCTCAATGATACGTTACAAAATAATTACTTTACCAAAATACCACACTCGATATTTTTTGTCAAGATTCCTTCTATAATAATTTTAAATTAACAGTCATATCCATATCCGTCCGAAATTCCACCAACTTACAACCATATTTTTTGCAAAACAGATTAAGCTCAGTTCTTTTTTTTGCAAAATATGTAAAATAGTTATGCCTGTACATTTTTGAAGAACTGTTAAATACCAATCGTTTGCCGGCATATTCTGCCATATATTCACCGGATTTGGGCGGATTTTCTTCCAAAGCATCAAAAACATTAATCAAATATAGATTAGTTTTTCTTGCTAACATTGCCAATTGTTGTCGCAAATTTTCATTTATCATTCCAAAATCACTAATCAAAAACACGCTTGCTTTATTTCTGGCATTTTGCTCCAATATTTTTAAAGATTTAATCAGATTTTGCCTATCTTGTACCTGTGTTTGCAAAACATTTCTTCCTACTTCGGAAATTTTTTTCAATATAGCCAATAATTGCGCTCTCGAATTTTTGGGCTTAAACCAAAACGACTCGGTACCATCAAAGATAACAACTCCGAATCTGTCTTTATTTTCCAAAGCCAACCAACCCAATAAAGATGCTATTTTAGATGCTGTAACGGATTTCAATTCTTTTTTTGATCCAAACAGCATTGATGCGGATAAATCAATCCAAACATATATTTCATGATCTTTTTCTTCGTTATAAATTTTTGTATAAGGTTGTTCTTTTCTGGCAGTTACTCTCCAATCAATATCTCTCACGTCATCACCGAAAGTATAACTTCTTATCTCTTCAAATTCCATTCCTCTACCTTTAAAAGCAGAACGAATATCTCCACTCTGACAAGACAATGTATTTCGATGAGCATTTTGCTGAACATAAGCGGTATATTTTCTCATTTCCAACAACTCATCTAAAGATGCGAACAAACCATTTCCGATTTGTTTTGTTGTTTTTTTATTCAACCACCGTTTTATGTCCATTTCATATCCCCTACGGCAACGGAACCGACTTTAACAATTTTGCAATCACCATATCGGTAGTCATACCTTCTGCCTGAGCCTCAAATGATAGAATTATTCTATGTCGTAACACATCATACACCACCATTTGAATATCTTCCGGTGTCACAAAATCTTTACCACGTAACCATGCATTTATTTTTGCACATCGATCCAATGCCAAAGTAGCTCGAGGACTTGCTCCATACATTACATACCCTGATAACTTAGCATCATATTTTTCAGGGTGTCTTGTTGCCATAATCAATTGCACCAAATATTCCTCGACAGCATCACTCATATGCACTTTCAAAGCTTCTTTTCTGGCATTTAAAATATCAGCAATTTCCAACATCGGCTCAGGAACGGTGTTGGAAAAAGTTATTTCGTCTCTGACCAATTTCAAAATTTTTCTTTCCGCATTTGCTTCCGGTTGATCAACCTTTATATACATCAAAAATCTGTCCAATTGTGCTTCAGGCAAATTATATGTTCCCTCATGTTCAATCGGGTTTTGTGTTGCCATTACCATAAACAATTGTGGTAATACATATTTTTTTCCGCCCACACTTACTTGCCTTTCAGCCATAGCTTCCAACAAAGCTGACTGTACTTTTGCTGGCGCACGATTAATTTCATCAGCCAATACCAAATTAGCAAAAATCGGACCTTTTCTAAATTCAAATTCTCCTTTTGCAGCCACATATATTTCACTTCCGGTAATATCCGACGGTAATAAATCCGGAGTAAATTGAATACGATTATAATCCGCTTTGATTGCAGATGCCAAAGTTTTAATAGCTTTTGTTTTTGCCAACCCCGGTGCACCTTCTACCAAAGCATTTCCATCAGCCAATAATGTAATTATCAGCTTATTAACCAAATCTTCTTGTCCGATAATTCTCGCATCCATAAAATTTTTCAAGTCGATTATTTTAGATAATATTTCTGACATATCACACTCCTACCCCATACAACGGTTCAAAAAATTATTATATTCTTCCAACACTGCTTTTTTCATGGTATCATTACCCAAGAAATCAAACAAATCTATGGAACGTTTATAATGAGCCTTAGCTCTCTCAAAATCACCTCTTTCTCTATCAATAGCCTCAACTCTTGCCAGATACAACAAAGATTCTGCTTCTGCATAATGATGTGTTGCCTTTCCATATAAATATACAGCTTTCATCAACGCTTTTCTGGCTTTTTCAATATCTCTGATAATATATCTCAAACAACCGATAGCTGACAAAGCTGAAGCCTCTCCCAATAAATCACCATTTTCCCTATATAAATCTCTGCATTTTTCCAAAACATCATGAGCAGCATCATAATTACAATTTTTCATTTCGATTCGTGCAATAGCTCGCAAAACAGAGGCCTCTTTTAATGATATTCCATCTTGTTCAAACAACTTTGCCGCAGTTTTATATGATTTGAGAGCTTCATTATTTTTACCTTCTGACAAATATACAAAAGCCATCTGATCATATACTTCACCCAATAAATTTTTATTATCAATTGCACTCAAAACATCTTTTGCTTGTCTGAAATAATCCCATGATTTTTGCTTATTTCCTTTTTCATTTTCAAGTTTTCCGAGTTTAATCAAAACTTCCCCGTAAGTATTCTGAGCAAAATCCGCATATTGAATAACACCGGCAGCTTCTGATAATGCTTTTTCTGCACTTTCAAAATTTCCCAAACTAAGCTCCAACTCTCCTAATCTTGAAAGGGCAAAAGCTTCTCCTTGAGTATCATCTTTTTTTTCATATAGCTGAATAGCTTGCATATATTTATCACGAGCTGCCTCATAATTTCCGGCTTGCCAAAAATCATCACCTTCTTGAAACACTTTTGAAGCCTCATTTACATATTTTCCATCAATAATTCTGGGCATAGTCGATTCTCCTTTGACAATAGTTTCATAAATATATATATTGCTTTCATACAAAAAAAACAAGAAGATTAGCAATGGATAATATATTTGATTTAGAAACATCAGAAGCCCCCATATATGATAACACGTCAGCGTTAATGCCTAAATGTGTTTGGTTAGAGCAGCTCAACCCTGAGCAAAAACTTGCCGTACAAACAACAGAAGGACCTGTCTTGGTGTTATCTGGAGCCGGCACTGGCAAAACTAAAGTTCTGACCACTCGCCTGGCTTATATCCTTGCCAATTACAAAGCTAACCCGTGGGAATGCTTGGTTGTAACTTTCACTAATCGTGCCGCCAAAGAAATGCGAGAAAGAGTTGAAAATCTCATAGGAGATGCAGCTAATTCCGTATGGCTTGGCACTTTTCACAGCATCTGTGTAAAAATTTTAAGAAACCACCCTGAATTAGCCGGACTAAATTCTAATTTTACGATTCTGGCAGAAGACGACCAAAAACGTCTCATCAAACAGATTATGGAAAACAATCACATTGATACGCAAAAATATTCTCCTCAATCTGTTTTAGACAAGATAAGCCGTTGGAAAGACAAAGGTCTTACTCCCGAAAGGATCAATCGGGAATTTAAAGAAAACACACTTACTCAAATATATCAACTATACCAAACCCGATTATTGGAACTTAATTGCGTAGACTTTGGAGATATAATTCTTTACGCATTAAAAATACTAATGGAAAACACAGATATTCTCGAACGCTATCAAAACAGGTTCAAATACATTATGGTTGATGAGTATCAAGATACCAATGTCAGCCAATACATGCTTATCCGTTTGTTATCTCAAAAACACCGTAATCTATGCTGTGTAGGAGATGATGATCAGTCCATTTATTCATGGAGAGGAGCTGAGATAGAAAATATTTTACGCTTCAACAAAGACTTTAACGACGCTATCACTATCAGACTTGAACAAAACTATCGTTCCACCGCCAATATTCTGGCTGCTGCCTCTTGTCTAATCAGTCACAATAGCGGAAGACTTGGCAAAACTCTCAAAGTTGCAGAAAATTCACCTGCCAGACAAAGTGATAATTCAAAAATAAAAGTCATCAGCACCTACAATGGTGAAGAAGAAGCTTCTTATACCATAGATGAAATATCTTCCCTATACGGACAAGGTTTTTCATACTCACAAATGGCAATTTTGGTCAGAACGGCAGCTCAAACCAGAGAATTTGAAGAAAAATTTATCGCCGAAGCCATTCCCTACCAAGTAATCGGAGGTCTTAAATTTTATGAACGTTCTGAAATCAGAGATGCTCTGGCTTATTTTAGAGTAATTCTTCAACCCCACGATGATCTTGCTTTGGAACGCATAATAAACAAACCGGCTCGAGGAATTGGAGCCAAATCAGTTGAAAAATTTCAAAATGAAGCTCGTATTCGTCATTGTTCAATGTACAGTGCCATAGAACAATTACTTAGCGAAGGTTCAATCACCGGTAAGTCTAAAAACACCCTTAAAACACTATTCGACAATTTTGAAGAATGGCGTAAAACACTGAGTATCCTTTCCCCTTCTGATGTCGCATCACAAATCTTGGAAGATAGTGGTTATATGGATATGCTACGAGCAGATCAATCTGTTGAAGCACCGGGAAGAATTGAAAACCTAAAAGAACTCATAAATGTAATGAGTGATACAGAAAAATATCCATCTCTTTTTGCTTTTATGGAACATGTCTCTTTAGTAATGGATAAAGATGATATTACCGAAGATAATAAAGTACGCCTTATTACCCTACACTCAGCCAAAGGACTGGAATTTGATATTGTATTTTTACCCGGTTGGGAAGAAAATTTATTTCCCCATCAACGATGTCTTGACGAAGAAGGCTCAGACGCTCTGGAAGAAGAACGTCGATTGGCATATGTAGCCATTACCAGAGCCAAACAAAAATTATATATTTCTATGGCATATAACCGTAGAGTATACGGACAATGGCAAAACAATCTTCCTTCTCGTTTTATAAACGAATTACCGCCTGCCAATATAGAAATATGTAATCATTGTTCAAATTACTATTCCAATAATCGATATTATCAATCTAAGGAGACCAACTATCATGATAGCAGTTTTAATCGGAACAATCGTAGCTATGGGAGTAATATATCTGATCGCTCCTCTGTAATTGGCACTAAAGTATATCACCAATCTTTCGGATATGGAAAAATTATCTCTCAAGAAGGAAATACTTTTCAAGTATGCTTCGATAACGGCTCAATCAAAAAATTATTAGGATCATATCTTACCAAAATAAGTTAAATTTATCAGTTATAACTTTTTATCCTCTCTATTATTTTAGTAATAAAATAATAAATAATATTTGTTTTATTCTAATACTTAATTATCAATAATAGTTCAGTTCTGTCCACCGTCTTTAATTACTGGTTGACACCCAATAAAAATCATGATATTATCATACTCGGATAAAATAAAAGGGTATGATAATGCTTGAAATGGTAAAGTTTTCACTTTCCTTAACATGCTTTGCGGCATGTATTTTCTCATCATTATTTCCCATAAAAATATACATGCTGTTTAGGATGCTACTGCTACACAGGTAATCCTTATATTTTATCCAAATTCTATACTTGTGAAACATCTTAAACAGCATCTCTGTAAATGTCATTGTCTGACA
>SUUR01000040.1 GCA_015062435.1 Alphaproteobacteria bacterium
AATCCGGATTTAGTGAATATCCTTTAGAAACATGTCCTGATAATGGCGTTTGTTCGGAATTAACTCAATACAAATTAGACGGTTGTCAAAACAGTTATGAACTCAGCTCCGATGGGTTAACTTGCAATGCTTGTAATTTTGCAAATTATCCTTTAAGCACTTGTGATGCTAACGGTACTTGCTCTAATTATAAATGCGGTAATGTCACTAAATATAAGCTTGATAGCTGTAATTCAGGATACAATAAAAGTGGCAATACTTGTGTAAATAATAATCCCTGTGCCGGATATTATGAATGTGGTGGAGATTGGCAATATTGTGAGGGATATACTTGTTCTGCTGATTCTTCTATGTGTTCTGAATATTGTGAGGATGACTACTTCCCATATTCTTGCGATAGTGAATCTCTTTGCGATGATGCATGGGGTGTATATCGTGACGGTTATTGCTCCGAAGAATGTGAAGAAGACAGTGGTAGTAGTGGAGGAAGCAGTAGCGGTGGTAGTAGTGATGATTGCGATTATGGACATATTTGTGATTCATCAGGAACGGTTATTGGTTGTGAAGATGGTTGGGGACAATGGACTTCTGTAGCAGGAACAATAAATTGTGTTAACTGTCCTGGTCGTTGTCAAACTTCTTGTGAACATGGTGGAGACTACCTTAGTGATTGTGATTGTTATGAAATATGTTGTGATGATTATGATTGTAGCCGATGCCCTGATGGAGAAGGATACTATGGAGGAATAAATCCTTGCCCAACAGGATATCATTGTAGATATTGTGGTTCACCTATAGAATAAAATTGGGTGGTTCTGGTTCTACGTCAGAAATGGGGGCAAAGGCAGTTGCGTTTGCTGTGATGAATATGATTGTACTGGATGTACTGGTAATTATACCACATGGCTTGTATGCCCTACTGGTTGGAATTGTCAAGGATGTGACTCTTCAGGTGATAGCCCCTTGTTGCCCGATGATCTATAACAACAAGACACCTAAAAGCAAAACATAGTAAATGTAGGTGATAAAATAGAAGAATAACAAAAAATTATATTTACATATCAAATATCTCGCTATATGCAACCGCCACACCAAACACTACATTTGAGCCGGCCTTATCATTTTTACGGTCTTCTGCCCTAAAATAAGAAACATATGGTTCAACAAAGAATTTGTCATGAACTTTTACATTTAGCTTAGCTATTGCAGCCCACTCATACCTGAAATCAGTCGGTTCATAACGAGAATAGCTCATATAATCTCGATAATAAGTTTCAAACTCAAAACGATATTTATCTGCGAATGGATATTTATAAGTTAAACCTATTTGCCACGCTGTCTTAGTATCATCTTTATCATACGTAGTATCAAACTCTTCCACCATTGCCAGATGAAAATCCGTAATACCATGAGTACCGTTAATCAGCTTCAATCCCTGTTGAGCTCGTATCAAACTCTGCCGTTTTGCACCGGAATCTGCTGTAAATTCTGTCTGATAAGCAATATTTGCAAATGGTCCGATATCTGATTTGTTTTGTTTAAGATGCCAAATTTTATAAGTAAAATCCGATGCAAACAATAATTTATCTGCATTTTCTACATGAGATTTTTTTCCTGAATTTCCATGTATTTTACTTTTTCCGTATTCTGCATATACTGAATTATCCCAACGATATTTTGGTTGCTCATATTCAAACGCAAATTCAAAAACACCTTTTAACACTCCTTGTGTATTTTGATTAATCTCCGTATTTGGTGATCCTTCATACTCTCGATAATTAGAAACCTTACTCGTTCCCAAATCTAATCCCACACGCTTAAAGTTAGCATACAATCCATAAACATCATACGCTTTTGCTTCAAACGCAAACAATATCACCGGCAACAAAAACAACCAAAACTTTCGCATCTTACCCTCCTAAATTGAAGATAAACATGCAACATAGATAATATCAAAATCAGATTATCCAAGAGCCTATTACTGTTTTTCGGCCAACAAACGACTTCCATAATTCATTTGAACATATTTATTCTCAGCAATGTTTGAAGCTTTATTGTTATTATTATGCTCTTTATTCTCAACTTTAGCTTTGGCTTTTTTTATTCGTTCGGCATTTTCGGGAGATACATTATTTTCTGACAACAACATACTTTCAGTCGATGTTTCAACTCCAATTCTCTCCAGTACATTATCACTGACCATCGCCAAATAATTTTTCTTTTCATAATATTTTTCAGCAATAAACCTTGCCATATCCTTAGGCACTTTAGTACTCTTAAAAGCATAAACTTTAACTTGTTTTCCGTAATAATTACCTAATTTTCGCAACGAAGAAGCAGCAAATTGACGCCCATCAGAATATTCATATTGAGTTGATCCGATAAAACAAACATACCCTATATGCCCTTGCCACCCTTCTTTGCCCTTATCAAACTGGGTAACAATATTTCCGCATTGCTTCATTACTTCTCTTGATATATTACCTTTAACTTCAGCATCTATCGAATAATTACCCATACAAAACAATGCCTTAACCTCATTTAATTGAGCTTTTGATGCAGCTTTTATCTCATCTCCGAACCTATTTTTTTCACAAGATATTTTTACACCCAGCACATTTCTAAAAACCTCTTTAACTCCGCCCAAACACATACCAAAATTTTTACCGGACTTGTTTTTCTTAAAAGAAGCAACTCTTAAAGCATCAGCTCCCACATTGCTTCGCATTTCCTTAACATCATCAATCGTATATTGATAATTTGCCAAAAAAGACTCATCAACCACATCTTTTTCAAGCAATTGTCCAAAATTCATTTTTGACAGTTCTTTTGTTAATTTTTCAATTTGTGTTTCTTTATAAGCTTTTTCAAAACCTATTGTCAGCTTATTTTCTTCTGTTTTTTCAATATCATTACTATTTTTAACTAAAGGTTTTTCTACAATTATCGTTTCTTTGGGAGCATCATTAATGGTTTGAGTAATTTTTTCCTTTGCATTTTTATCTGAATTTTCTATATTTTCCGCAGGCTTTTTCATCACAGCTCCTCCCAAACCGAGAGCTGTCACTAATCCGGCAATTTTAAGCATCTTATTGCCAAACTCAGACATCATCAAACTCCTCTTATACCATAGTAATATAAGATTATTATAACACTATTACATTAAAAATCAATTTTTTTACCGAACTTTTTTCGTCAACATGTTTTTCGTCAAACAATTTTGTTTCAAATTTTTAGCATCAACATGTATCACCTTACCGCAACAAGGTTTGAAATCCTTATTATTATAAACCACCCATATCACATTCACATTTTGAAGATCTTCTTCCGGCATAAAACGGGATTCTCCATCTGTAAACACAATCTTATTTACTTCTTTCTTTTTAGAAAACGCCCTTACCGCCAAATCAAGATCCGTTCCGCCACCGCCAAAAATTGGAAAATGGTTTATATCTTTAATATTTTTAACCTCTTTAAAGGCAAACACCCTTGTATCAAAACCTCCAACTTTCAGTTTAGAATTTTTAACAATCGGCTTTAACTGACGCAAAAATTCTCGTAACAATTCATCGTCTATTGATCCGCTGACATCTAACATAACTTCGGTTTCAGGCATTTTTTCACCTCTAAGCTTTTCCACTCTCGGCATATAATCATTACTTGCATCTGAACGTCTATAAGACCAGCGATATTTATTTTGATTTATATATTTTCTTAACAATTGTTTCCAACTTACAATCGGCTTTGCTACTCCCACATCTCCAAGAGGATTCCTTGTTCCAACACCTGTTGTTTCATAATATTCTTTTTTTCGTTTTTCTATTGAGTTTATTATTTTTTCTGCCTGATTTTGCCTTTCTTTGGCATTTTTACTCAAAAAATCTTTTTCAAAATTATTATTTTGAAAATTTTTAATCTCATCTGCATTAGAGTTATCTTTATGTTCCTGCTCAACCACTTTTTTCCAGATTCCATGATCATCATGTCCGGCTTGTTCTTCTCCATAAAGCAACTGAGGGGTATTATTATAACGCTCAACCAGTATATCATACATTTCCTCTGCCGAAAGATTAATCGCTTCCGGCATATCAATCGCATCAACAACAATCGGCAAACCTTCACTTTTTAATATCTGATTAATCACTGCATCTGTTGCTCTATTCCAGACTTTATAAACTCGTCCTTCACTCCGCAATATATGATTAAATGCCACATGCATAACTTCATGCGCATACACAAATACTTTTTCATCATCAGAAAGCGTATCAAAAAACTTCGGTGAATAATAAACATTTTTACCATCGGTAGATGCTCTTTTTGTGGTATTATCTGCAACTGTGTTCAAAGAAGACATCACAACCCCGAGCAAGGGAAACTTACTCAATACTCGAGAGCGAACATATTCAATGTCTTCATCATCTTTCACATTATGCATTCCACACCAATACTAAAGATTTTATTCTTTCAGAAACATTACCCAAATCATCAACCAATACCACAATTTGCACATTATCCGGCAACTTATAACTTCCGATGCGTCTGTCTTTTAATAATCCGACAAATTTCATCTGCTCATCTTTTTCCAATTTATCTAAGCCACAAATTTGCAAACAAACTCTTTCTGCATTGCTAAATGGTACAAACTTTTTGCACCAATCCGTTGTAACATTTAGTTCTCTTGCATCAATATCTGCAGATAATACAACTGTATTTTCAAAAACATAATCTGTCAAACCAACCAAAATTATTGGATTATAAAGATTGTTTTGCAAAACCTGATTTAACATAATTTTTGTTTTTTTATCCATAATTATCTCCGTTTTATCTGCATTTGTTTTATTTGTGCAATTTGCAAAGCTCGTTCATGATTTTTACCAACCCAGACGGAATCAAAAATCGCCTCATTTTCTTTTCCTAAATTTTGCGCAACAAATTGTCTTACTTTTTTCACATTTTTATCATCAACATAACGCATACTTAGTGTCAATGCCAATTTTGCATCACTTTTTTCCGGAATATCAGAAGCCTCATACTCACCTTTCAAAACCTCATTTAGAGTCAACGGCGGATATTTAGCATATTCCATAAAATTTTCAGCCAATTCTAAACCTATTTTATTTTTTAACAGTTCTCTGCGCACCACGCCTTTATTATTATAAATAATATCCGAAACCTGTACCCACCCTCTGGGATCAAGCGTCCAATCTTTAGGTTCTTCTTCATTATATGCCGAATAAAAAACTTTTTCACCGTATGTTGCCACAAAAGACGCCACAATCGGATGAACATTTAACCTGTTTTTATCTTCCGGATATTTGATATTTTTTTCACTCCCCCACTCTAACCAATCAGGAATATCGGGTTTGAGATATATATGTCCGAACATCTTTCTGAACAACGGCTCAGGCATATTATGAGCCGCACTACTTTCTTCTTTGCTGTTGCCGGCCAATACCACCACCGCATTATCCGGTAATTTTCCTTTATTAACACCCACAGACTTACTTGATGCCACATGAAATATCAAACTTTGCGAATTTGGTCCTGCGTTTGTCACCTCATCAATAAACAAAACATGATTTATATTAGGTTGTTCTCCACATTTTTTACATAGTTCAACATACCAATCGGGCTTACTCCAAATACCGCCTTCTTCCGCCTCAACCACTTTACCATCGGCATCTACCTTAACAAATGGTCTTTCTTTACCATCAGGATATCTTACCTTACCGACAACATCTTCAGGCAGAATTCCATCAACCAAACCGATTGATGTTAAATCCGGATCAATTTCACATACTCTGGCGGTTTTACCCACACCTGACGGCCCGTGCAACATAAAACTCATTCTGTTTTGCACATAGAAATCTATTTGCTCTTTTACCGTCATCGGCTCATCTTCAACTGAGATACCATAAGTTTGTTGACGTTTTTCAAATTTATCATATTTTAAATCATTAGCATTTTGCCTATTTATACTCGGCTCAATTTCTTTTGAAAAATATTTATTCAAATAAGACTTCATTTCTGTTGCATTAAAATTTCCACGATACCTTGTATGACTATCCAACCTCACTCCGGCAAATAAAGCTTTTTTAGCTACCCACAATCCGCTAGGATCAACCATCCACTCAATTGGTTCCACTTCCAGCCAATAATTTTTATCTTTTATCACCGCTTGGCCATTAGATAGTTTAGAATCATTATCAAACGGTTTTCCTGCAACTCTGACATATTTTTTACCTAAAAATTTATATTCATTATGTCTTTTAGGAGCAAACGGCACATAATGGCTCGTCAATTCTTGAACATCAAAAGTATAGTGCTTGCCGGTTGTTTCCAACTCATTGCTCTCAAAAGCGGCTTCTAATTGCTCACTGATTTCATTGCTTACTACTGTTTGAGGATATTCGCCATATTGCACGATTTTTATACTTTTTCCGTTTGACAATCGTTTTATCTCAAAACTATCAAAATCAATTTTTTTAGTTTCGTGTTCAGGCAATACCGGTCGAGCCCCCACACTTCTGAGAAAAGGATTGCAAAGAGAATCTTCTCCATCAAAATACACTGTTTTCACAATTGCATATTGTCCCACAGAAGATGTCCATACTTCACCGGAAACATCACCTTCTATCGCTCTTGTTTTATCCTGAGGAGCAACCAAACTTCCCAAAACAATAGACAAATCACTTAAAGGTGTTTTCCTACCATACACCTTTATCACATCTAAGGGACAATCACCCCACACTTGCTTTGTTGTCAAAAATTTGAAATCCATAATAAAACCTTACTTCACGCCAACTAAATTGACGAAAATATACTTTATTTTCACCAATTTGTCAACAATTTAAATATGCAGTAAATCATTCTGAAGTATTCAAACCTAACGACCTCTATTTCTGCCTGAATATCTCCAATTTTGCCTTATCTGTCCGGCATCAACATATACCACCTTACCGCAACAAGGCCTAAAATCATCATTATTATAAATCAACCATATCACATTAACATTTTTAAGATCTTTTTCTGGCATATCATCGGAATACCCATCTGTAAATATAATTTTATTTACTTCTTTCTTTTTAGAAAAAGCCCTCACCGCCAAATCCAGATCGGTACCGCCACCACCATAAATCGGAAAGTTGTCTATATCTTTATTATTTTTAATTTCTCTAAAATCAAATAACCTTGTATCAAAGCACCCGACTTTTAATTTAGAATCTTTAACAATCGGCTTTAACTGGCGCAAAAACTCTCGCAACAATTCATTATCAACCGAACCGCTCACATCAAGCATTACTTCGGTTTCACCTTTATTTTCATCTTCCAATTCTTCTACTCTGGCCATATAATCATTACTGGCTCCGGAACGACGATAAGACCATCTGTCTTCATCATCTTCAATTGTCTTTTTCAATATTTTCTTCCAATTAAGAACCTCTTGACTCTTTCCGACATCTCCAAATGATTGTGTAGCCTCTCTCCTCATGCTGTTTAATACCTGATTTTTGTAATTTTCTATCGACTGTCTGATTTGATCAGCTTGTTTCATTCTTTCTTGAATATTTGCTTCCAAAAATTTCTTTTCAAAATCACCTTGTTCATCATCACTTATACTGCGTTCAACTCCGTCATCGGTATAATTACCCGCTGATTTGTCCTTATTATCAGTATTCTTTTGCTTATTTTTAGCTTTTTCTATCGCTTTATCCCAAATATCATGATTATCATAACAATCATCATCATTACCTGTTTCTTTGTCTTGTTCGCCATCAGAACTTTCGCCACCATTTCCGCTTTGCTCTTGTTGGTCTTGTCCGCCATCAGAACCTTCGCCACCGTTTCCGCTTTGCTCTTGTTGGTCTTGCTCGCTCTCAGAACCTTCGCCACCGTTTCCGCTTTGCTCTTGTTGGTCTTGCTCGCTCTCAGAACCTTCGCCACCGTTTCCGCTTTGCTCTTGTTGGTCTTGCTCA
>SUUR01000041.1 GCA_015062435.1 Alphaproteobacteria bacterium
CCGTTTAAGATGTTTCACAAGTATAGAATTTGGATAAAATATAAGGATATATGCTTGTAAGGTCACAAAGCTTAAACAGCATCTGTAACTTCAAGTATATAAAATATTTTGCAATTAGTCAATCAATAGTTAAAATAAGTGGACGGAATTTTGTGATTAAAGATAAAAAAATCCCCCTTCCTAATAACAGGAAAGGGGGAATGCCAATTTTTTTATTAATTTCTGTATTTATGCGCATTGTTAGTTGTTTTCATTATGTTTTGCGCAAATGACTTTTTAGCGGCATAGGTCATAAATAGCGGTTCCTCCATCTTTAAAGCGCCTAAAGTTTCTTCTAATGCCTCAAAACTTTGATAAATTTTACTGACTAAAGATAAATTATCTTCAACAATATCATATAACATCATAGGTTTATTAGGTGTCATATTTTTTCTCCATAAGTATAGCTGATTTCCCAATTCATCTTTTCTGTGATGATAAATTTATTATAATCATTTTTTGAAAATTGAGGAGTCGAAGAAAATCGTACTCAAGAGATAAAAAAAATCGTACACTCCAAAATCATATCAGGCTCGTCCACAAATATTTGAAAATCTGGAAATATCAATACCTATACTATCTAAGGCTGCTTGCCATTTATCTTCATCTTTGGTTTTGAAAACCAACTCCGGACTGGCAGGAACTACTATCCACTGATTATTGATTATCTCTTGTTCCAACTGAGATGGCGCCCAATTTGAATATCCTAATGCAATAATATTATCTTTAGGACCTGCTCCAAAAGCAATATCTGTAAGAATGTCTATTGAAGAAGATATGGCGACACCTCCTCCCGGCTCTATAGAATCGGCTCGTTTGTAATCCGTAGAGTGCAGAACAAAACCTCTAACCTTATCTAACGGACCTCCCTGATATAAATCTATGGGGGTTACCGGTTTATTAAAATCTATCGGTAATTGCATAGCCAAATCTGCAAAAGAAAATTCTTTAATCTTTTTGTTTATAATAAACCCCATTGCTCCATCTTTAGTATGAGAGCATACATAAATTACAGATCGAGAAAACGGCTCATCTTCCATGCAAGGAGACGATACCAGACATTTTCCAACTAAATATTCAGAATTTTCTTTTTCCATATCTTACCTAATTAAAATTATTCTATACTTGTATTCTAACATATTTTATCGTAATTTAAAAACAAATTTTTTTTGAGTAAAAAATATGTTGGCAAAATTTTTATTAGCTCTGCTTTTATGTTGTATATATTCTCCCCAAACCGCTGTTTCTACCGAAACAGACGGAAAAATTATTGTGGATCTGAAAAATGATTTTGAACCCAAAATGATTAACTACCCGATGTTGTATGATGAATATCTGAAAGAAGTGGAATTATTTGATAAAAAATATCCGCAACAACAAATTAATCGGGACTTTAGTCAAGATGTGTTTGATATGCATCCGGAATACTCTGATTATTGGGTAGATTTTAAATATAAGCTACTGCGTTGGGGCGTAAAAGGAAAACGATTATATAATAGTCTCAAACAAAAATTTGAAGATTTTTTAATTGAAAATGATATACCTCTCCAATTTGATGACAGTCAATATGAAATGGGGGAAACTGAAACATATCAGGAATCAGATAAACCGATTGTAATATACAAACCCAAAAAAGTTATTGCATACTCTAATCAACGAAAAGATCAAGAAGCGGTAAAAGAAAAGATTTATCGAGATGCTAAATTATTGACTCCATACGAACGTAAACAAATCATGAAAAAGGCTTTGTTGGAAAAAGATTGGAAAACATTTTTTTCTTATGGTTTGTTTGATGGAAATGTTTTTGATGATAATTCCGGAATCGGAGACTGGTTCGGGCCTAACGATATGGCTGTTCGGCTTGTTTCAGAATATAAAACAATTGCCGATGATAAACAATTAAATGGGTTGTTGCAGTTGTTTATTAAGCAAGATGATTTTTTGCTGAAAAATCGTTTTGAAAACTACACTCCTTTGCGAATCGACTTCAGTAAATCGGTTAATGTCAAAAATGTAAGTTTTAATTGGCCTTTTCCTATTAATAACAAATCAGCGAACAAAAAAAGTTTTTCAGGATATGCCAATATCGTTGACATACCTTTTAAAGCAGAAATTATTGACAATAAAAAACCAGTATTGTTGATTGCAAATATATCGGGAACAGTTTGTAGAGATACGAATTGTCATGAAGAAAATATTGAGGCCGAATTATCCATTAAAATAGGTGATAAAACAGAACAATCTAATATGGCTCTAAAAGTAAGGCTATCCAAACAATTTGTACCTCAAGAAAAAAATGACAATATTAAACTTAAAAAAATATATACAGATGTGTTAGATGGTAAAACTGTTATTGTTTTAGATGCTTGGTCAAAACTACCGGTAACAAAACTCAAAATCTTTGTTGAAAATGATAATCTGGATAATTTTGAAACTTTACAATTTAACCATAATAAAAATGATTTAAGAATATATTTGCTTTCTCCGTTATCAAAACAAGAATTAACAGGTAAAAATATAAAAGTGGCATTAGCAATTGATGATAAAAATTCTATTGTTGAAAATATGACAATCTATGAAAAATCTGATTTTAACAGTATTTTTGATGTTTGGAGTATAAGAAACATCTGTGGTGCTTGGATTGGCGGATTATTATTAAATATTATGCCGTCATTGTTAACTTTGTGGTTATTCAAACTTAAATCTTTTTGCAATTTTGGCGGTGCAAATCCAATAAATGTCAAAAAAGATTTGTTATTTAATGTTTGGGGAATATTATCTGCAATATTTTTGATATACCTTGCTATATTAGGATATCGAATCAACGGAAACATAGTCGGATACGGAAATATATATCAAAACAAAGTATTGTTGTGTTTGGAAATTTTCTTTATCTTATTAATCGCTGCATATGCCAACGGTATACTTAAACTGCCTAAAAAACACTCAGAAAAAACAAAAAATTTTGTTTTTGGAATAATTACCGTTGGATTAGCATTAATGTATAATCTTCCTTATTCGGCCAATATAATTGATGTTTCTATCAATAACGGGAGCATTATACAAATAACTGTGGCAATAATTATCGTCACTTTAGGATTTATAACACCTTACATTATCGGAATTATATGGCCAGAATTTGTATTTTATATTCCATATCCCAAACGATGGTTCAGCAAAATTGATAATCTCGTTAATATATTACTGTTTATAGCATTATTTTGGATTATGATTGTTTTAACGTCACAAACATCTTGGCATTTATGGTGGCACTGGATATTGTTTTTGGGTTTTAGCTGGGTGGTGTTGTTATTCAGGTATTATGCTTTAGAACATTTAGATGCCCAAGAAACCAATCCGATTATACATAAAAAAGTAAAAACTTTTTTTGATACCATTACTGTTTTAATATTAGCAGGCATATTGTCTGGAGCATGCTTTGATGCAAAACGTTATCAATCAGATAACAATTATGAAATTCAAACAGATCTAAACCTAATCAGAAAAATGGCAGACGAGGGACAAAGTGTATTATTACAAATTGATACTGATTGGTGTTTGAGATGCCATTATAATAATTATGTAATTATGAACAGTGATAGAATCAAAGCTTCTTTAGCTGAAAATTCCGTGATGAGAATTCAAATCAGCCCGACAAAAAATAAAGCATTGGCAGAAAACATCTTAAGACACTTTGAAACAACAGATGTTCCGTTTTATGTGTTGTTTACACCGCAAATGCCTTACGGACATATATTACCTAAGCTTCTTGATGAAGAGAATCTGTATCAGTTGCTACAATCTTATTATCATTAAGATATTTTTTAGCTTGCTCTCTGGCAAGTTTATCAACCCGTTCATTTTCAACATGGCCATTATGACCTTTGACCCAAACCCATTTTATCTTATGTTTACTAAGAAGTGTATCTAAGCTTTGCCATAAATCAATGTTTTTTACTGCAGATTTTTTATTAGTGGTTTTCCAGTCATTGATTTTCCAATTGGGCAACCACTGATTAACCCCGTCCATAACATACTTGCTATCTGTATATAAAATAATTTGGCATTCTTTTTTTAAGGCTGATAATGCCGATATAACTGCTTGCAATTCCATGCGATTGTTAGTGGTATGAGCTTCTCCTCCGGACAATTCTTTTTCTATATTACCATAACGAAGTATTGCCCCCCATCCTCCGGCTCCGGGGTTTCCGGAACAGGCTCCATCTGTAAAAATCTCAACCTCAGGCATTAAAGCTCTCCGTGTACATATTCATTAAAAAATTCCGCTAACAATTTATTTTCTCCCTCTTCTTGCCTGATTACACGTGCGACAAAAGATCGTAATTTGTTTTTGGGGATATATATTCTAAAATCTTTAGGTGCAGCTCCATTTGCTCCGATAACCCCTTCCAGTTGAAAATCATCATCAATGCATGGGGAAAAAATTATATCAACATTACAAAATCTGATAATACCTCGCGGGGGCAATCTGAACTCAGGTCTGGTTATCAGATTTAATTGCCCCTCAACTCCGGAAATCGAATCCATTTGATTGTAATTGGCAAAACGAACTTTATTGTATTCTCCGCCATTATCTATGGTGCGGCATGAAAGATATAGTTCTCTGGCTATCACATTGCTACTATTTGATGCTTGCAAGGCAAAACTCAGTTTAACATATTGTTCCGGAGGATTATCTATACTATTGGGATAAAGCATATCTTCTTCTATATTTTCCAGCGCTTCAATTTTGCGATCTCCCATCATCAGATCTATATTAGCTTGGGGTAAACGTCCAAACATTCCGGCCATAACAGCATAAGGAGCTGGAACATTGTTGGAACCTGAACGAATATAAATACTATTGTTTCCGGTAGTCATTAAGGGAGAAATTTCAGATTTAGGAATATATGTGGCAAGAAAGCCATCTCCATTCTTATCTACACTGACAATGTGATTTCTTACTTTATTATGACTGGGAATTGTACAACCGGATATGGCATTTTCAACCCAACTCAAAAATCTGTGAACATTTTTTACTTTAACTTTGGCCTTTGCAACATCTCCTATTTCTAAGTCTCTTGAACATTCTACCCCCCATAAAATTACACCACCCTCAGAATTACCGAAACCTGAGATGGCTTTTGCCAAATTTTTTCTATCATCTCGATGAAGTGTGGTAAAATTTTTGCCTACGGATACTGCTTGCTTAAAGTCCAAAAATAATTCTTCACTTTGGCGGTTAATAATAAATTCATCAATAGCATCTTCACCAAAATAAATTAATTTTTGAAAAATATCTTCTGCTCGTGACATTGCATTTGCTCCCAAACTTTCTATTTATATTAGCCTTTTCCACCGTTTGCCTTATCAATCAACGTTTGCGAATCCATTGTTGCAAATCTTGGGTCTGTTGATGTACTCATTTTGTTACCCTTTTATGTTGTTATTTATGTTGATTATACACCAAATATAACTAACATTCAATTAAGATTGCCTAACTTCCGTGTTATTTAATATTTATTTAACAATTAAAATCATGTGTATAAGCATTGTAGATAATTGCATAAAACTCTTGTTTGACGTATGGTTGAAGAAGATTATTACTAAAAGAGGTGAATAATGAAACGTTTATGTCTGTTGGCAGTATCGACACTTATGATGACAAGCATTTTTTCAGCAAGCGCAAAATCTGAATTGGCTTATGGGGATTTGTATAATATTGAATGGTGTCCTTGTAATTCCGATAATTATTCCGATGGTGACAATGTTGTAACTATGGGAAGAACCGTTATGTGTCCTTGTGACGGGTCTCATGAAGTAATAAAACAAAAAGAAATTGCTAAGACACAAGCAAAATCAGCGGATGTTACACCTCAAAAGATTATTGTGCAAGCTCCGGCTCAAGTATCAGCTCCGGCTCCGATTATAACTCAGAAAGCTGTTCAAACTTCAGCTCCGGTAGTTGCTTATCAGACAAATAAGCAACCTCAAAATTATCAGCCCCAAAATTATAACCAAGCACAAAATTATCAACCTTTATATTATCAACAAAATGCTTATCAGAACAAAAATCAACAAAACAATATCTACCAACCTCGTGGAAAACGCCGTACAGTAAGTAATCGCCCAAAACTTTATTTGGGATTTGATTATATTACCGGAAAAACGTCTGTGGGTGATGGTGAACTCGAATTTGCCGATCAGCTTTTTGGAGATGCAAAAGTTAAAGCTAATTTAGATGATGTAATTGATGATCAAGATAGTTTTGCATTTATATTCGGAGCAAGACTCAACCGAAATTTCGGATTGGAAGCTTTCTATCAACAAAGCTTTGAAGATAATCACTTCTCTCAAATAGATAACGAAACATTATTGGATAACGGGTTAGATTACACCGATTATCATTTAATGAATAACTATACAACAAGCTTTAGAGCTTATGGTTTGGATCTTATCGGATATTTGCCATTGTCTGCATATTTTGATTTTGTAGGAAGTGTCGGTGTTGCTCATTATAACTTCGTGAATGATGCGTCTTTCGGTGTATATTATTTGGATAAATTTGATAATAGAGGGTCAACAAAAACTGATTTTGATGACGATGGAATCGGAATCAGAGCCGGACTAGGAATTCAAGTTAATATTATTGAAAATGTGGCATTAAGATTAATGTACAAATATATTCATATCGGCGGAGATATTGTCGATAATCTAAATGAATTTTCTTGTGGTGTACGCTTCTTATTTTAGAACTAATGAGGACAAAGATTATGAATAAATTTTTACTAACTTCCACTATTGTTGCCGTTGCTATTACAACCTCTGCAACAGCTTATGCCTACAACCAAAATTATCCAACATACGGATATTATCCTTATAATCAAAATGATTATAATAATCAGGCATATCAAGAATTTAATAATAATGCCAATCAAAATTTATATAAATTCAGTGTCGGAGTAGACTTTGTGTTGGGTGATGTATCTTACGCAGATAACTCTTTTGATGTTTTAAGTCCGTTGGTGGCATCAGGATTACCGGAAGAATATTATTCCGCAAACAGTAATAATTTTGATTCTTCTCCCAATATCGTAAATATAAATGCAGGTTTCAGACCTTTCAGATATTTAGGATTTGAATTGTTTTATCAGCAGTCCCTCTCAAATAAAGAGGTTAAATATCAAGAACACTATTCCGGAGACTATCGCTATTCTGAAGGCGAGTATGATATTGATTACAAAACATATGGCTTAGACGCCATCGGTTTCTTGCCTATTTTTTCAAGAATGGATTTGTTAGCGACTATCGGTGTTGCACAGTATGATATTGACGGCAATGTTAAATTAACCGCATATCGCAACAACTCTTCTAATGAATGGCGTTCAAACAGTAAATCAATCAGTGACAGTAAAACCGCTTTGCGCTATGGCGCCGGTTTTCAAATTTGGCTGGATAGCGAAAAAAGAACAGCTTTAAGAGCAACATATCGCTTTGTGGATATTGGTGGCGATTATGTTGAAGACATAAGTGAATTTGCTATCGGTTTAAGAAGATATTTCTAATAAATCCCCTTTTGAATTGTTTGCAAACTTAAACAGAAAAACTCCCTTAGATGGGAGTTTTTCTTCATATATCTTTTAATTGAGCGATGTCGTAAAAAAAATTAAATCCCCAATTTGGTCTACCCACTGCAATCACTTATTGACAATTTAGCAATAAAAATATATCCTATAATTAGTGAGGTTAAATTATAGGGGGCGGAGATGGCAAGAATATCCGTTGTTCTTGGAGCTGTTGTTGTCTTTCTTTGCACAAGCTTTGCTTCTGCCAGAATGTACTTT